>JAAXWY010000001.1:67470-212354 GCA_013334745.1 Coriobacteriia bacterium | reverse complement strand
GTTGCCTCATCTTCTGTGACTTCGAGAAGATCCCAGACATGACGCCGGAACTCCTCGATGCGAGTGCTCAATCTCAACCCCCCGTCTGTCTAACGTGTTAGGCATGAGCAGGCGCCCGATGCCTTCCCTGCCGATTCTATCCCCTTGCGCTCTGCTCGATGCCTTTGTTAGAACAGAGCGCCGCAGCCACCAAACGGATCAGACTGCCGGGACCAAATGACACCGGCGCTGAGGCGGAGGGTCCATCAGCCCGACGTCGAAGCGCCGGTCCAGGACAAGAGACTCACGTTCCCCCACGCTTCCGAGCCGATCCGAACTCCCCGCCTCACCGTTCCCCCGCCTGACGAACCCAATGAGGTGCAGGTAGCTTCGTTCTAACAATGTATCTGCAGTCTGGGGACCCATCGATGGGGCGTCGAAAGACGCGACACGAAGAACCCCCTCCCCAAGTATGCCACGCACGGACGACACGTTGCGTAACGAAGGAACGCAGTCTGCATAAGCCGAAGCGGCAGGCTACAACCTGTCGAACGGACTGCGCACCCCTTGCCCGCCCTTGTTCAGCACGTGGGTGTAGATCATCGTCGTGTTCACGCTCTTGTGCCCCAGCAACTCCTGGATCGTTCGGATGTCGTAGCCGGCCTCGAGCAGGTGCGTCGCGAACGAATGCCGGAACGTATGGCAACCCGCCCGCTTGGCGACTCCTGATCGGCGCACCGCCTCCTTGACCGCCCGCTGCAGCACTGTCTCGTGAACGTGGTGCCTCCCCTGCTGGCCGGTGGTGCGGTTGCGCCACCTGTTCTGCTGCGGGAACACCCACTGCCAGCGCCATTCAGCAGGCGCGCTCGGGTACTTGCGTTCGAGCGCCTCGGGCAACACCACGCGGCCCCAGCCAGCTTCGAGGTCGAGCCTGTGCACAGCCTGAGCATGGAGCAGCTGTTCACGCAGTGGTGCCTTGAGCTGCTCGGGCAACATCGTCACTCGATCCTTGTTGCCCTTGCCGCTACACACCGTGATCTCGCCACGCTCGAAGTCGATGTCCTGCACCCGTAGTCGCAGACACTCGTTGAGTCGCAGCCCGGCGCCGTACAACAGCGACGCCATCAGCCATGACTCTCCCTCGAGTTCGGCGAGCACTGTTCGGACCTCCTCGCGCGTGAGCACCACCGGCACGTGCTGGCTCTTGCGCGCGCGAACCACGTCGCCGACGTCACCGATATCGAACCCGAACACGTAGCGGTACAGGAACAGCAACCCCGAAAGCGCCTGGTTCTGCGTGGATGAGCTGACCTTCTCCTCCACTGCGAGGTAGGTGAGGAACTCGTTGATCTCAGTCGCCCCCATGTCCGCTGGATGCCGCATCTTGTGGAAGCGCACGTAGCGCTTAACCCACATGCAGTAAGCCTCTTCGGTCCGCGCGCTGTAGTGACGGGCACGGAGTTCGTCGCGCATGAGTTCGAGCAGCCGTTTCGGGGGCATCGCTTCGTCGCTCACTCCTGGAAGGCGTGCGTACACGCCGACCGTAGCGCGACGGTCTGACAGAATCCTTACCGCGCTCACGTTATCGCAGGATGTGGGCGTGCTACGTCCCGTCGTGCGCGCGCTGCAACTCGGCGATGTCGAGCTTCGTCATCTGCAGCATCGCCGCCATGGTGCGCTGCGACTTCACTGGGTCGGGATCGCTCATCAGCTCGCCGAGCTGCTTGGGCACGATCTGCCACGAAAGCCCGAACCTGTCCTTGAGCCAACCGCACTGCTGCGCCTCGACAGGCCCACCCTCGCCGAGCAGGTCCCAGTAGTGGTCGACCTCCTCCTGCGTGGAGCAGTCCACCACGAACGACACAGCTTCGGTGAACGTGAACACCGGTCCGCCGTTGAGCGCCGTGAACCGCTGTCCCGCGAGCGTGAACTCGACTGTCAGTGCCGTCCCCGAGGGCATCTGCGCGCCCTCCCCATACCTGCTGACGCGCAGGACCTCGGCGTCCTCGAACACAGACACGTAGAACGCCGCGGCCTCCTCGGCCTGCGTGTCGAACCACAACATCGGCACGATCTTCTGCTTGATGGATGCCATTTGCGTGCACTTCCTTCTGGTCGAGTCAGCGAGGGTTGTTGCCTAGTATCAATACCCACTCAAGGAGATCAGAAGCCCGCGCCTTAGCCCGCGGGTCGCCGGCGCGCGCGAAGCGCCGCGCCCTAGTGCTGGCGGTGGAGTGGGCGTGGCGGGGGTGCCGGCGCAGTTCCGCAGCAAGAAGGCCGCCCATCCGGGCGGCCTTCGAAGCGAGGACTGTCTGAGCACGGCACCTCTGCGAGCACGCTCCACCGCTCGCGCGGACGGATGTGCGCTCACTCGCGCCGTTCCGCCTAGTGCTGGCGACGCGGCTTACGATCTCCGCCGCCACCGTCGCGGCGCGGGCCACGATCGTCTCGGCGGGGACCGCGGTCACCTTCGGGAGCGCTCGAAGCGCTGCCTTCCGGCGCCGGCGGCTTGTCGAGGCGGTCGAGGCTGACCTTGCCACGATCGTCGATGTCGATGATCTTGACGTGGACCTCGTCGCCCACGGCCAGCACGTCTTCGACCTTACCCACGCGACCCTGGGCGACTCGGCTGATGTGCAGCAGGCCGTCCTTGCCGGGGATGAGCTCGATGAACGCGCCGAACGCCTGGATCGAGACGACGCGGCCGTGGTACTCCTCGCCGATCTCCGGCTCCTTGACGATGGCCTTGATGCGACGAGCGGCCTCTTCGCCACCGAGGTCGCGCGACGCGATGTAGATCGTGCCGTCTTCCTGGATGTCGATCTGGGCGCCGGTCTCTTCCTGGATGCCACGGACGACCTTGCCGCCCGAGCCGATGACGTCGCGGATCTTGTCGGTCGGGATCTTGACCGTGATGATGCGCGGCGCGTACTTGCTCATCTCCTCGCGAGGCGTCTCGATGGACTCCATCATCTTGCCGAGGATGAACGCACGGCCTTCCTTGGCCTGCATGAGCGCCTTGGTGAGGATCTCGAGCGACAGGCCCTTGGCCTTGTTGTCCATCTGCATGGCGGTGATGCCCTTGGGCGTACCAGCCACCTTGAAGTCCATGTCGCCGAGGAAGTCCTCGAGGCCCTGGATGTCGGTCAGGATGGCGACGTCGTCACCCTCCTTGATGAGACCCATCGCGATACCGGAGACCGGCGCCGCGATCGGCACACCGGCGTCCATGAGCGCGAGCGTCGAGCCGCAGACCGAACCCATGGAGCTCGAGCCGTTGGACTCGAGGACCTCGGAGACGATGCGGATCGTGTACGGGAACTCGTTCTCCTCGGGGATGACCGGGAGGAGCGCACGCTCGGCGAGCGCACCGTGACCGATGTCGCGGCGCTTCGGGCCACGCATGAAGCCCGTCTCACCAGTCGAGAACGGCGGGAAGTTGTAGTGGTGCAGGTAGCGCTTGCCCTCGGACACGTCGATCGTGTCGATGCGCTGCCACTCGGAAAGCATGCCCAGAGTCAGGACCGAGAGAACCTGGGTCTGACCGCGAGTGAACAGGCCCGAACCGTGGCTGCGCGGCAGGTAGCCGGCGGTCGTCGTGATCTGACGGACCTCGTCGAGCTTGCGGCCATCGGCACGCTCGCCCTCGGTGAGCACCATCGTGCGCATGGTCTTCTTCTCGAGCTGCTTGAGCAGGCCCTTGATGTCCTTGCCCTGAGCGGCGAGCTCATCCTCCGAGAAGGTTGCGAGGATATCGTCCTTGACGGCCTGAACGCCCGCCATCCGAGCGTGCTTGTCGGCGTTATGGAGTGCGTCCTTCATCTTGTCAGCACCGGCCGTGAAGATGCGGTCCCTGAGCGTCTCGTCCAGCGTCTGCAACTTGACGTCCATCGGGGTGATCTCGATCTGCGCGAGGAACTTGTTCTGCACGTCACAGAACGCACCGATGGCCTCCTGAGCGAACATCATCGCCTTGAGCATGTCCTCTTCGGTGACTTCCTGAGCGCCGGCCTCGAGCATGTAGACGGCGTCCTTGGAACCGGCGACCACGAGGTCGAGATCGGAATCCTCGGCCTCATCGAAGCTCGGGTTGACGATGAACTCGCCGGTCTCGGTGTTGCGGCAGACGCGAACGCCGGCCAGCGGGCCCTCGAACGGGATGCCGGCAGCAAGCAGGGCAGCCGAGGCGCCCATGATGCTGATGACGTCGGGCTGGTTGACCTGGTCCGCGGAAAGCACGGTCGCGATGACCTGAACCTCGTTGCGGAAACCGTCAGCGAACGAGCTGCGGATGGGGCGGTCGATCATGCGTGCGGTGAGCGTGGCCTTCTCGCTCGGGCGGGACTCGCGCTTGATGAAGCCGCCGGGCAGCTTGCCGGCGGCGTACATGCGCTCCTCGAAGTCGACCGTCAGCGGGAAGAAGTCCAGATCCTTCGGGAACTTCGACGCGGTGGCGGTGACCAGCACGATGGACTCACCCTGACGAACAAGAACGGCGCCGCCGGCCTGCTTGGCCAACTCGCCGGTCTCGAGGGTGTATTCCTTGCCGTACAGTTCAAACGTCTCTACTACTTTAGCCATAAATCTCTCTTCTTCCCTCTTCTACGACCGTACACCCCATGTGTATCGGCCTCGCTTCTCGCGGTGCGCCTCTGTGCGCCCGCATCCTCTTGTACCCGTTCCGCGTCTGCGGTCCTTGGGCTCGCACCGCGAAGCAACGGTGCCCTCTTGCAAGAAGAAGGCGGGAGCTGTGAGCCCCCGCCTTCCCCAGTGCGACTGTGATTACCCGCGAATCCCGAGCTGGGCGACGACTGCGCGGTAGCGCTCGATGTCGCTCTTCTTGAGGTAGTTCAGCATCCGACGACGCTGACCGACGAGCTTGAGAAGGCCACGGCGGGTGTGGTGATCCTTCTTGTGCATCTTGAGATGCTCGGTGAGGTCACGGATGCGCTGCGTGAGCAGAGCGACCTGAACCTCGGCGGAACCGGTGTCGGTCTCACCGCGCTTGTACTCGCCGATGATGCCGGCCTTTACGTCCTTGGGAAGCGGCATTGCAGTCCACCTTTCACGTGGATTCGCCCCTGTCCGGGATGGCCGATGGTGGAATCGAACCTCTAAGGCAGGGGTAGCTTCAAACAACCGTCGGAGTATAGCACACACACGGTGCCGGGTGTCTCCAAACGCCTGCGTCGCTCAGTGTGACCGTCAGCGAGCCGAGTCGCTCTCCTGAAGCGCGGCGCGGGCCTCGGCGATGCACGAGTTCCACACTTCCACACGGAAGCGGTTCTCCCCGAGCAGGCCGAGGCGCATGAGCACCGCATCCTGCGGCGGGTACGGCGACCAGACCGGCTCGATACCCACCGAGCGTAGCAACGCATCGATCTCGCCGAGACGCGTGGGATCGTAAGGCAGGTCGTTGAAGAGCACGACCAGCTCGTCGTCGGGGTTGGGCGGCCACGCGACGATGGTGCGCGCTGCATCCTCCGCCGCATCGAGTGCGGCAGGGTCGTCGACGAGTTCATCGGTGGCGGTCTCAAGCATGCCGAGAGTCGCGTCGGCAGCGTCACCGTCGGTCGCCTCATCGTCGAAGCCTGCGATCTCGAGCGTGGCTTCGACGTCGGCCGCGATGGCGGCGGTAAGGTCCGCAAGCGACGCGTACGCCTGCTGGTCACGCAGCCGCTCGACGAACTCGAGCGTGATCTGCTGGTCGTACAGGTCGCCCTCGAAGTCGACGAGGTGCGCCTCGAGATGGTCGCGGGCCTCAGGGAAGGTCGGCGGAGTGCCGACCGAGATCGCGGCGGCCCAGTCCAGGCCGTTCTCCAGCAACGCGCGACCGGCGTAGACGCCGTCGGCGGGGAGCGCCGCGAAGGCCACCGGTGCCACATTGGCCGTGGGAAAGCCGAGCTTGACGCCTTCTCCCCTGCCGCGGTGCACCGTGCCGCTCACGCGAGGCGGCACACACAGCAGCTCGCCGGCGGCCGCGACGTCGCCTGCAGCCACGAGGCCACGGATGCGAGTCGAGGTGACCGGCTCGCCACCGGACTCGATGAGGTCGTGCGGGCGCACCTGAAAGCCACGGGACGCGCCCAGGCGCGAGAGCGTGTCGACCGTGCCGCCGGCCCGCGCTCCGAAGCGGAAGTCGCGACCCACGTGTACCGAGACCGGCTCCATCGCCGAGAGCAGCACGCCGTCGACGAACGACTCGGGTGCAAGCTCGGCCAGAAGCGGCGTGAAAGGAACCACGAGGATGACGTCGACGCCAGTCTCGGCGATGCAGTCGAGCTTGTCGGCAAGGGTGAGCAGCTGAGGCGCTGCGGTTGAAGGCGAGACGACCTGGTCCGGATCGCGGTCGAAGGTGACGGCGACGGCGGCGATCGAGCGCTCGCGAGCGTCGGCGACCGTATCGGCGAGCAACGCCTGATGGCCGACGTGCACGCCGTCGAAGACGCCGACGGCTACGGCCGCGGGTCCGAGATTGGCTGTGTCTTGAGACCAGGTGACGATTCGTGCAGGCATGGGACTCCGTTTCGGGGGCGACGCTATCCTACTTGATGACGCCGAGCGCCTGCAGCCCCGCCCACAGCGCGCCGAGAATCGCGACGATGAGGCCGAGGCCGTAGAGCAGCATGAACGTGGTGGCCGAGAACCGGCGACGGGTCGCGGCGGCCTCGGGAGTGCGCTGCGGCTCTGCGACGAAGCCCGCGAGTCCCGACGAACCCGCGTTCGCCGTCAGCAGCGCTCGCGCTCGGTCCTCGTCTTCCGCGTTCACAAGCAGCGAGAACGGCCGGTCGACCGCGTGGTAGACCGGCGTGGCCGTGCCGGGCATCTCCTCGGGCGGGTACGGGTCCCACGCGTACGCAATCCCCTCGGAATCGAGCGGCATCGCGATGAGCCGTGCGTTGAAGCCGGCGACGTCGAGGATGCCCGAGAGTTTGGTGGGGCCGAACACGACAACCCGGTCCTCGGAGAGCGCTTCGTAATCCGCCTGCGGATCGACGCCACGTACTGCTGCTTCCGCGCGCTCCAGCTCGCCAAGGTCCTCGATCTCGTCGAGATTCTCCTCGTGCGCCGCATCCATCGCCTCGGTCGCCTTGCGGGCGAGCTTCTCGCCGAGCGAATCCTCGTAGAAGATCGGGCTCACGCGACACCTCCCACACCGTTGGGCAGGACAACGAGCGGGCGTGCGACGTCGTCGCCCGCAGCGTAGAGCGCGAGCAGGCGGCCTTCGCGCGTGAGTGCGATGGGACTTTCACGCCGCTGCGGGCCTGCGTCCGCAAGCGCATCGAGCGCAAGCGACTTGCCGTGCGCGATCGCCTGCGCGGTCTCGGCGCTCACATCGACCGCGGGCACGCCGAGTGCGGCGAGCGGGTCGACGAACGCCTCGGCGGGTGCGGCGAGTTCTCCGAGGGCCTCAAGGGTCAGCGTCTGGCTGACGTCGATGGCGCCCGAACGCGTGCGTCGCAATGCACCGAGATGTGCCGCACTGGCCAGTGCCCGGCCGATGTCGCGTGCGAGCGCCCGGATGTAGGTGCCTTTCGAGACGCCGAACTCGACCGTCCAGGACGGCGGCTGTGTCTCGACGGCGATGAGTCTCGCCTCGGCGACCTCGATGGTGCGCGCTTCCAGCTCGATCGCTTCGCCTTTGCGCGCGGCAGTGTACGCCGTCACGCCGTCGCGCTTAATCGCCGAATATGCAGGCGGAACCTGCTCGTGCGTCCCCACGAGCGACGCCACGAACGCGGCCGCTGCGAACGGGTCGCTTGCCTCGTGCGGGATCGGTGCCGTTGCGGTCACTCGGCCATCGGCGTCGTCAGTGTCGGTCTCTGCGCCGAAGTCGATGCGCGCCTCGTAGGCCTTGTGAGCTGCGGTGAGGTAGGGTGCGAGCCGCGTAGCCGGCCCCACGAGCACCACCAATACGCCGCTGGCCATGGGATCGAGGGTGCCGGCGTGGCCTACCCGCCGCTCCCCCATGATGCGGCGAACCCGGTTCACGACGTCGTGGCTGGTCATGCCTTGCGGCTTATCGATCGCAAGAACTCCCGAGAGCCCCGAGTCGCCCCTGCGGGCACTCACGCAGCGTCGCCGCCGGGCATGAGCGCAAGTAGCTGCGGGAGAAGCTCGTCGATGGTGCCTGAGAAGGTGAAGCCGGACGCGGCCCGGTGTCCCCCACCGCCGAAGTGCTTGGCGACCTCGGAGACGTTGAAGCCCGCTTTCGAGCGCAGGTTGCCGCGCACCTCGCCGCCGGCCTGCCGCAGCAGGATCGCGACGTCGACGCCTTCGACGACACGCACCGCGTCGGGAAGCGACTCGGCCTCCTCGGGAAGTGCGCCGATCTCGGCGAAGTCGGCGTCGTCGACCCACGCGTAGGCTACCCGGCCACCGTTGGTGATGGTCAGGCGCGACATCGCGCGGTTCTCGATGGCGAGCGAAGCCGCCGAGCGGCTCTGGTAGATGCGAACCGCCATCTCAGCGGGATCGACGCCTGCCTCGACCATCTCGGCGGCAGCATGGAGCGCGGCCGCTGTGGTGTTGTCGTAGCAGAAGCGCCCCGTGTCGGTGACGAGCCCCGCATAGCAGCACTGCGCGACCTCGGTGCGCGGCGGCGTGTCGAGCACCTTGATGAGGTTCCACACGATCTGGCCTGTGGCAGCTGCGTCGGGCTCGTGCACCACGACCGAGCCGAACTCATCAGTGTCGGGGTGGTGATCGATGATGATGACCGTCTCGGCGGCCTTGGCGAGCTTGCCGGCATCGCCGAGCCGATCGATGACCGGCGTGTCGAGCGCGATGAAGACCTGCGGCGCCTCGAGGTCGTGCGCGGGCACGAACAACGAGAAGCCGGGCAGGAACTTGTAGGTCGACGGTGGTGTGGCGCCGTGCGCAAGCGTGGGAACGGCGGGAATACCGTTGTCCCGCAACGCGAGCGTGAGCGCGAGCACCGAGCCCATGGCGTCGCCGTCAGGACGCACGTGGGCGCAGAGCACCACCGACGACGCGCGCCTCAGTGCGACGAGCGCGTGGTGGTAGGCGGCCTGCACGGGCCTACGCCTCCCCCGCCTCGGCGGAGCCCCCGCCGTCAGCGGTGTCGACCTCAGGAGCATCCGACTCGTCGGAGCCGGCTGCACGCTCGGCGGCAAGCGACGGCGGCACGGCCCGAAGGGCCTCCTCGATGCGCATACCAGAGTCGACCGACTCGTCGATGAAGAATCGCACCTCGGGGGTGACGCGCCAGCTGATAGCGGAGCCGAACAGGCTGCGGATGCGGCCCTTGGCCGACTCGAGTCCGGCGAGTACTTCGTCGTAGCGGTCGGGGTCGGTGCTCACATAGACCGACATCATCGACCGGTCCGGGCTGACCTCAGCACCGGTGACGGTGATAAGGTCAAGCCTGGGGTCCGATACCTCAGAGACGAGAATCGATGCGACTATCTCGCGCGCTGTCTCGTTGAGCCGACGGCTGTTGGGGGTCGTCTTCATGGTTCAGTCCTTACGCTTCCCGGGCGACTTCGATGATCTTGTAGCCCTCGATGATGTCGCCTTCCTTCAAGTCCTGGAAGCCCTCGATGCCGATACCGCACTCGAAGCCCTGTCGCACGGACTTCACGTCTTCCTTGAAGCGACGCAGCGAGTGGATCGTGCCGTCTTGGATGATGGTGCCGTCGCGCACGATGCGAATCTTGTCGTCACGGTTGATCTCGCCGTCGACCACGTAGCAACCGGCGATGACGCCCAGCTTGGGTACGCGGAACAGCTCGCGAATCTCGACGCGGGCGGTGTCCTCCTCGTGGAACTCGGGAGCGAGGAGTCCGACGCGCGCGGCGTTGATGTCTTCGATGGCCTGGTAGATGACGCGGTACAGGCGGATGTCGACGCCTTCCTGCTCGGCGAGCGCCTTGGCCTTGGGCTGCGGGCGAACGTTGAAGCCGATGATGATGGCGTCGGATGCGTCGGCGAGCTGCACGTCGCTCTCGGAGATCGCACCTACAGCCGAGTGGATGACGTTGATGCGCACCTCAGTCTGGTCCATCTTGTCCAGCGCGTCCTTGAGGGCTTCGATGGAGCCGTGGACGTCGGCCTTGACGACCAGGTTGAGGTCCTTGAGCTCGCCCTCGGAGATGCGGGCGAAGAGGTCGTCGAGGGAGACGTGCGTCTTCTGCTTGCCCTGCGCCAACGTACGGAGCTTCAGTGCGCGCTCCTCGGCGACGTTGCGGGCGTCACGCTCGTCGGCGAACACGCGGAACTCGTCACCGGCGCTCGGCACGCTTGCGAGGCCCTGGATCTCGACCGGCTCGGCCGGGGTGACGGTGTCGACGTTCTC
This sequence comes from Coriobacteriia bacterium, assembly GCA_013334745.1. NCBI lineage: Bacteria > Bacillati > Actinomycetota > Coriobacteriia > Coriobacteriia bacterium. The sequence continues at coordinate 202,057 of JAAXWY010000001.1, read as the reverse complement.
GCCGAGCGGGTTGACCAGCGCACGGACGCGACCGTAGGCCGTGCCGGCGACGATGGCGTCACCAACGCGCAACGTACCGCGCTGGACGAGGACGGTGGTGACAGGACCGCGGCCCTTGTCGAGCTTGGCCTCGATGACGATACCGCTCGCAAGCGCGTCCGGATTCGCCTTGAGCTCGAGGATGTCGGCCTGAAGCAGAATCATCTCGAGCAGGTCATCGATGGCGATGCGCTTCTTGGCGGAGACGTTGACGAAGATGTTGGTTCCGCCCCACTCCTCCGGCACGATCTCGTATTCGGTGAGCATCTGGCGGACCTGCTCGGGATTCGCGCCGTCCTTATCGATCTTGTTGACGGCGACGATGATCGGCACGCCGGCGGCCTTCGCGTGGTGGATGGCCTCAACCGTCTGCGGCATGACGCCGTCGTCGGCAGCCACGACGAGCACGACCACGTCGGTGGCGTTGGCACCACGGGCACGCATGGCGGTAAACGCCTCGTGACCCGGGGTGTCGATGAAGGTGATGTGGCGGCCGTTCTTGTTCACGACCGAAGCACCGATGTGTTGCGTGATGCCGCCGGCTTCCGTCGCGGCGACGCCGGTCTCACGGATGGCGTCGAGGAGCGACGTCTTGCCGTGGTCGACGTGACCCATGACGGTGACGACCGGCGGACGGGTCTTGAGGTCCTCGGGCTCGTCGTGGAAGACGAACTGGACGGTGGCCTCTTCCTCGGGCGAGATGATGTTGACCTCGCGGCCAAGATCCTCGCCGATGATCTCGATGGTATCGCGCGTCATGGGCTGGTTCACCGTGAGCGGCGAGCCGAGCATGAACAGGCGCTTGATGACGTCGTTGGCCGGAACACCGAGTGCGTCGGCGAAGTCGCCGACCGTGACACCCTCGGTGATGGTGACGGCGTCGCCGCCCATCGGCAGGTCGGTCGTGGTCGCCGCTGCGTGATGTGCGGCCTCCTCGACTTCCTCTCCGGCGGGCTTCTTGTGCTTCTTCTTCTTGCGCGAGCCCTCGGTGGCGGCCGCGGCGACTGCTGCCTTGGCCTCCTCGATGACCTTGTTGCGCTGGATCTCCTCGGCTTGCTGCGCCATCTGGCGGTAGCGGTCCTCTTCCTCCTTGTTGAGGGCCGCAGCCTCCTCGGACTCGAGGCGGGCACGCTCAGCCGCGATCGCCGCTTCGAGATCGGCGTGACGCGACGGCTTGGTGGTAGTGGCGGGCTCTGGCGCCGCAGCGACCTCGGCGACCGGCTCGGCGACGACCTCGGCAACGACCTCCACGGGCGCGACTTCTGCGACCGGCTCGGCTACGACCTCGACCGGCCTGGCCTTGGGCGCCTTCTTGGCGGGAGCCTCGACAACGGGCTCGACGACGACCGGTGCGGGCGGCTCAGCCTCGGCTGCGGCACGCTGACGCGCTGCTTCGGCGCGGGCGTTCTGCTCCTCTTCGCGGCGGCGACGCTCCTCCTCGGCGGCCTTACGGCGCGCGTCATCCTCGGCACGCCTGGCAGCGGCCTCGGCAGCGGCCTTGGCGGCCTCCTCGGCTTCACGCTTCGCGTTCTCCTCGGCGACGACCGCCTGACGCTCGGCGATTTCCGGGCCGAGCGACTTGCGGATCTTGTCCACGTACGCCTCGACAAGCGTCGACGCGTGGTTCTTGGCCGGGATCTTCAGTTCCTGGAGCTTGTCGAGCAGCTCCTTGGAGGACATACCGAACTCTTTGGCGAGCTCGTGAACTCTCATTGCGGGCATTGCGTCACCGTCCCTGCTGCTTCATCCGGCGATGTGCCGAGCAGCTTCTCGAAGTCTCGTCGCAACCGGTCGTAGTCGTCATCTCGCAAGTTCACCTTCAGTGCCGAGTCGAGGCGGCGGCGTTGCCGCGCCACATCAAAGCATTCAGGCTTCGCGCACAGGTACGCTCCCCGGCCGTTCGCCTTGCCACTGGCATCGACGACCACGTGGCCATCGGGCGTTCGGACGACCCGCGCAAACCAACGCTTCTCATCCGAAGCGCGGCACGCTACACACGTGCGGTTGGACACCTTGCGCGGCTTCATCACTCGGCGGCCGCCTCCTTGTCGTGAAGACCACAGTAGAAGCTGCCGGGGCGCGCCTGGTTGCGGCAGCGCACGCCGGTCGAGGTGACCGCTACGCAGCGACCGTCGAACTCCTCGGTCGCCGCCTTGTGGGCGGTCTGCGGGATGACGATTCCGGCCTCGGCGGCCATCGACGAGCTCTTGATGTCGATGCGCCAGCCGGTGAGCTTGGCGGCGAGGCGGGCGTTCTGGCCCTCCTTGCCGATAGCGAGCGAAAGCTGGTCGTCGGGAACGATGACCGTCGCGGTATGGGTGTCCTCGTCGATGAGCGCACGGTCGACCTTGGCGGGCGACAACGCGTTGGCGACGAACGTCGATGCGTCCTCGGAGTACGGCACCACGTCGATGCGCTCGCCACGAAGCTCGCTGACGATCATGCGCACGCGGCTGCCCTTGGGGCCTACGCACGCGCCGACCGGGTCCAGACCGCTCTCGCGGCTGGCGACGGCAACCTTGGACCGCATACCGGGCTCGCGGGCCACGCTCTTGATCTCGACGATGCCGTCGTAGACCTCGGGCACCTCGATCTCGAAGAGGCGGCGGATGAGACCGGGGTGGGTGCGGGACACGACGATGGCCGGCTCGTTGCCCGACGCGGTGCGGCGGACCTCGATGATGTAGGCCTTGAGGCGCTGGTTGTGGTCGTAGCGCTCGTTGTTGGGCTGCTCGGCGGGGGGCAGAAGCGCCTCGACGCCCTCACGCAGCTTGATGAGCGTGAAGCGGGAATCGCTCTGCTGCACGGTGCCGGTGACCGACTCGCCGATACGATCGGCGTACTCGCCGAAGATCCGCTCGCGCTCGGCGTCGCGGATGATCGAGCCGATGACGTTCTTGGCGGCCTGCGCAGCGATACGCGAGACGTCGGACGGCGTGACGTCCTGCTCGTCGTAGGACTCGGCCAGGCCGGTCTCCTCGTCGATCTCACCCACCGGAACGCGCTCGTAGACGTAGATACGGCCGCTCTCGCGGTCGATGAGCACGCGCGTCTCGTTGTCGAGGTCGAGCAGACGCTGATAGGTGCCGGCGAGCGACGCCTCGAGGCGATCGAGCATCTCGTACTCGTCGATGTTCTTCTCTTGTGCGAGTGCCTTGAGGGCCAACATCAGATCGGAGCTCATCTAGACTGCTCCCCTTCCCTTGCCGAAGTCGACGACGCCTTTCAGGCGCGCCTTCTGAACCGTGTCAAACGGAATGGTCACGCGCTCTCCCTCGACGTCGATGACGATGTCGTCACCTTCCATGCCGATGAGTACGCCGTGCCACGACTTACGACTCTCGCTCGCCGCGGTCTTGATGTGCACGTCCTCGCCTGCGAAGCGTACGAAGTCGGCCGGCTTGACGAGCGGCCGGTCGACACCGGGTGAGGAGACCTCGAGCGTGTAGGGTCCCGAGAACGGCTCCTGAGCATCAAGAAGCTCCGATACCCACTCGTTGGCCTCGGCGACCTGATCGAGGGTGATACCGCCTTCGCGGTCCAGCAGCACCCGAAGGACCGGAACGCCCTTCCCACCCGTCTGTTCTATCGCGACGAGCTCGAATCCGTGCGACGCGGCCTCAGCTTCGAGAGCAGCGGTAACGTGCGCAATGCGGTCGTTCTTGGTCATTCCTGGTCACCTCCTTGTCCGCAGAACAAAAGAAGCGAGCGTAAGCCCACTTCTCGCAAGAGACGGCATGTTTCACGTGCGGTGGCGATTCTACCACAGAGCACGGGCGCGGCAAACGCGCCAAGCGTGCTCGCGGGGCCTGCGCGCGCTAGTGCGCGAAGCGTGCGCGCTCTGCTGTGACGAGGGACAGGACGTGACCGACAGCCTCATCGAGCGGAATGGTGATGCGGTCTCCGGTGGCGCGCGTCTTGAACTCGATGACGCCCTCGGCGAGTCCCTTCTTGCCCACGACGACCTGATACGGCCAGCCGATGAGGTCGGCGTCGTTGAACTTGACGCCGGCACGCTCGTCACGATCGTCGATGACGACCTCGATGCCTGCAGCAGCGAGCTTCTCGAAGATGTCGAGTGCGACGTCGGCGACCTCGCCTTCGGCCATGAGCGGGAGCACGGCGACCTCAAGCGGTGCGACCGAGACCGGCCACACGATGCCGTTGTCGTCGTTGTACTGCTCGATGACGGCCGCCAGCGTGCGGCTCACGCCCACGCCGTAGCAGCCCATGATGAACGGCTTCTCGGAGCCGTCTTCGTCGGTGAAGGTGGCGCCCATCGACTCGGAGTACTTGGTGCCGAGTTGGAACACCTGGCTGACCTCGATGCCGCGCGCGGCCTGAAGCGTCCCGCCGCAAGCAGGGCAGACGTCACCTGCCTGCGCGAGCACGATGTCGGCCCACGTCTCGACTTCGAAGTCACGGCCGGGCATGGCGTGCACGAAGTGGTAGTCGTCCTCGTTGGCGCCGATTCCCCACGAGACGTCGTCTTTGAGGCTGACGTCGGCGATGACCAGCGTGCCCTCTTTGACGCCAACGGGGCCCAGTGAGCCCTTGGGGATGTCGAAGGCTGCGAAATCGGCCTCTTCGAGCAGCTCGAGACCGGGAACGAGGTTGCTGGCCTTGATCGGGTTGAGTTCGCGGTCACCGGGAACGAGCAGGAACACGAGGCGACCCTCGGCCGTCTTGCCCGCCATCGTCTTGACGGTGTCGTGGTCGCTGATGCCGAGAAACTCGGAGAGCTCGGCGATTGTACGGATCTCGGGTGTGTGGACGCGCTCCATGGGCTTGGGCTCGGTGACGCTCGGGGTGCGCGGCACGACCGTCTCGGCGGCCTCGACGTCGGCAGCCCATCCGCAACCGCAGTACACGAGCTCGGCCTCGCCGTTCTCGGCAAGGGCCATGTACTCGGTCGTCACCTTGCCGCCGATCTGGCCCGAGTCGGCCTCGACCGGGCGGAAGTCCAGCGCGCAGCGCTCGCAGATGCGCGCGTAGGCAGCGCTCATCTCGTCGTAGTGGACCTGCAGCGACTCCTGCGTGGAGTGGAAGCTGTAGGCGTCCTTCATGATGAACTCACGGCCTCTGAGAAGGCCGAATCGCGGACGGACCTCGTCGCGGAACTTGACCTGGATCTGGTAGAGCGACAGTGGCAACTCGCGGTACGAGCGCACATCGGCACGCACGAGCGAGGTGACGATCTCCTCGTGCGTCGGCCCGAGGCAGAACTCGCGACCGTGGCGGTCCGTGAGGCGTGCGAGCTCGGGCCCGTAGACGTCCCAGCGGCCCGACTCGTGCCACAGCTCGGCGGGCTGGACGACCGGCATCATGATCTCCTGCGAGCCGACAGCGTCCATCTCCTCGCGTACGATCTGCTCGATCTTGTGCAGGGAGCGCCACCCCAGTGGCAGGAAGCTGTAGATGCCCGCAGCGTTCTTGCGGATGAAGCCGGCGCGCAGCAGAAGGCGGTGGCTGGCGAGTTCCGCCTCGGCCGGATCCTCCTTGAGCGTGGGGACGTAGAGCGAGCTCATGCGCAGGGCGACGGTCATCGATGCCTCTTCCGTATCGGTTGGTGTGCACACGGAAGGATACCAAGAGACGCAGCAGCGCGGCGTGTCGCTTTGGAGCGGTCCGGTCGCCTAGCGCGCGTCGAGCTTGTCGATCTCCTCGAACAAGGCGTCGACGATCTGCGCTTCAGGCACCTTTCGCACCGTCTCGCCCTTGGCGAAGATGACGCCGACACCCTGGCCCGCGGCGACGCCGATGTCGGCCTCGCGCGCCTCGCCGGGTCCGTTGACGACGCAGCCCATGACCGCGACTTTGAGCGCCGAGCTACGCCCCTGAAGCCGCCCCTCGACCTCCTCGGCGATGGGGATCAGATCGACTCCGCAACGCCCGCACGTGGGACAGCTCACCAGTTCCGGACCGCGCCGCCTGATGTCGAGCGCCGAGAGGATCTCCCAGGCGACGCGAACCTCCTCGACCGGGTCGGCGGTCAGTGAGACGCGCATCGTGTCGCCGATGCCCTCTGAGAGCAGCACTCCCAGCCCCACGCTCGATTTGATCGTGCCCGAGAACGCCGTCCCGGCCTCGGTGATACCGATGTGCAGCGGATGGTCGGTCTCATCGGCGAGGAGACGGTAGGCCGCGACGCACGCGTTGACGCTCGACGCCTTGGCGCTCAGCACGATGTCGGTGAAGCCGCGTGACTCGAAATGGCGCGTGAATGCGACGACGCTCTCGGCGAGTTTGCGCTCAAGCGGCCAGTCGAGGTCGTGGAACTCCTCGGCGAGCGAACCGGCGTTCACGCCGATACGGATCGGGATTCCCGCCTCACCGGCGGCTTCGATGACGGCGTCGACGCGGCTCACGTCGCCGATGTTGCCGGGGTTGATCCGCAGCTTCGCCGCACCGAGACGAGCGGCCTCGATAGCGAGCGTGTGGTCGAAGTGGATGTCGGCGACGACGGGAAGCGGAGAGCCTGCGACGACCTGCCCGAACCCCTCGAGGGCATCCTTGCGGGCGATCGCGACTCGTACGACCTCGCAACCCGCATCCGCGAGCCGCTCGATCTGGGCGAGCGTGGCCGCGACGTCACGCGTATCGGTGTTCGTCATCGACTGCACGACGACAGGCGCACCCGCACCCATCGCCACGCCTCCGACCGATACCGCGCGGGTGTCTCGGCGGTTCATCGAGCGCTCCCCCTCTGCTTGCGCGTGCTACCCGCCACTAACCACGTAGCGGAGGATGTCCGAGTACATAAGATAGCCGATGAGCCCGAACAGCATGAGCGCACCCGCGGCAGAGATGCCGATGGAGAGGTTGCGCGGCAGGGGCCTGCCGGCGATGCGCTCGATGATCTCGAGTGCGATCTTGCCTCCGTCAAGCGGCGGGATGGGCAGCACGTTGATGACGCCGAGCGACAGTGAGAGCAGCGCAACGATCCACGCGTAGTAGAGCGGGCCAGCCTCGGCAGCGCGAGCGACCTCCACCGACGCCCCCACGATGCTTGAGGACTGCGACACGGTGGCCTGGAACGTGTTGGGGTTGAAGAACCCTGCGATGGCGACGAACACCATCCCGATCCACGTCATCGACTCCTTGAACGCCTCGGGGACCGAGCTGCGCACGTTGTTCATCGACGCGACGACACCAAGCAGAGGCCCACCGGTCTCGTTCTTGCCGAGCGTGGCGACTGCGATGCGCTGGGTTTCTCCGCTCGCGTATGTCACGGCGATGACGTCGCCGGGCTTGTGCGCGCCGAGGGTCTCGAGCAGCTGCTGCCAGTCGGCCAGCGGCTTCCCATCCAGCGCGACGATGGTGTCGCCGGCGACGATGCCGGCCTTGGCTGCCGCACTGCCCTTGGTGACGTCCTTGAGCGTGAGCGACTGCATCGGAACGCCAATTGCGGCGAGCAGCACTACGAAGACGAGTAGCGCCGCGACGAGATTGACGATCACACCCGCCGAGAGGATCGCGATGCGCTTCCACGCCGGCAGTCCGCGGTAGACGTGTGTGCGGACCTCGGCGAGTAGTTCTGCGGCCCGCTCAGCGTCCTCGACCGGCGCCTTGGCGACGTAGTTGTCGGGATCGGTCTCATCGACGGTGATTGCGTCCCAGTCAGCGAGCGTGGCAAGAAGCGTATCGGCGCGCCGTACGTCGATGTCGAGCGCATAGGACAACCCGGCCGAGTTGCCGGTTCCCAGACGCGTGATGTAGGCCAGCGCGTCGGCCATGAGCGGATCCTCGGGACCGGGCTCCATGCCGGCGATGCGAACGTAGCCGCCCAAGGGCACAGCAGTCACGCCGTAGGTGGTCTTCTTACCGCGGAAGCGGATGGCCGGCCCCGGAAGGCCGAGCATGAACTCATGGACCTTGATGCCGAACATCCTGGCCACCGCGAAGTGGCCGCCCTCGTGTAGAAGCACGAGTAGCGAGAAGGTCGGGATTCCCCAGAGAATGGCGGAGAGTGCCTCGTTCATGCAGGTAACTCCTCAGGCGTGACAACAGGGTGCGCACGATACCGGCAGCGCGCAGGTTGCGGTGCAAACCGCGCGCCAGTGGCTGCTACTTCACAGCAAGTACATCCTTGGCCGCTGCACGGGCCCATGCATCAACCGCCTCGACTTGCTCAATGGACGTGAGCTTCTCGCCGGTGTGGGCGTCCATCACGCGTTCGACGGTGCCCTCGATATCGAGGAACCCGCACTCACCCGCCAGAAACGCGGCAACAGCGATCTCGTTGGCGGCGTTCATCGCTGCGGGCAGCGTACCGCCCTCCTGCCCAGCGGCGAGCGCAAGGCGAAGGCAGCCGAACGTGTCCGAATCAGGGTCGGCGAAGTCGAGATGGCCGATCTTGGTGAAGTCCACGGGCTCGAGCGGCGCATCCCACCGGCGCGGGTGGCTGAATGCATACTGGATAGGGATGCGCATATCCGTGGCGCCGAGGTGAGCTTTGACGCTGCCATCGGCGAACTCGACCATCGAGTGCACGCAACTCTGAGGGTGGACGACCACCCTGATCTGGTCGAAGCGCACACCGAACAGGTGGTGAGCCTCGATGACCTCAAGGCCCTTGTTCATGAGCGTCGAGGAGTCGATGGTGATTTTGGGCCCCATGGTCCAGGTGGGGTGTGCAAGCGCATCGGCGGCCGTGACCGTTGAGAGGAACTCGCGGTCGCGACCGCGGAAGGGTCCACCCGACGCGGTGAGCCAGATGCGGGTCGCATCATCGGCGTACTCGCCCACGTAGCACTGAAAGATGGCCGAGTGCTCTGAGTCGACGGGAAGGAGCTGCCCAGGCGCGGCAAGCGCCATGACGAGTTCGCCCCCGACGACGAGGGACTCTTTGTTCGCCAGCGCGAGCGTCTTGCCGGCGGTGAGCGTTGCCACGGATGCGCGAAGCCCCGCGGCGCCCACGAGCGCGTTGAGCACCACGTCGGCGCCGGAGTGCGCAGCGAGTTCGACGACCGCTTCGGGTCCGGCGAGTATCTCGGTGAACGGGTCACCCGCGACAACAGCCGCCCGAGCGCGCAGAGCCGCCGGTTCAGAGGCGAGCGCCACGTTTTCGACGCCGTGCGCGCGAGCCTGCTCGAGTACGAGCGCGTCGCTGCCGTGCGCGGAAAGTGCGACGACTTCGATGCGGTCAGCGTGAACGGACGCCACGTCAAGCGCCTGGCGACCGATCGAGCCCGTCGAGCCGAGGATTGCGACTTTGAGGCGCTGCGTCATGCGAGCGTCACCCCCGCCCACCACAGCATCCAGTACGCGACGAGGCATACGAGGATGAGCGAGTCGAGCCGGTCAAGGAACCCGCCATGTCCCGGCAGGATGTTGCCCGAGTCCTTCACGCCGGCCTCGCGCTTCATGCGCGACTCGGCCAGGTCGCCGATGATGACGGCGATGCCAACCGCCAGTGCGGTCACGATCGCCCACGGGACCGTCAAGCCGGCCTCGGGATGGTTCGGGAAGATGAGCGGATAGATGGTGGGCACCGCCAGCCACACGACAAGCGTGCCCAGAACGCCCGCCACGAAGCCTTCCCACGACTTCTTGGGGCTGATCCTGGGCGCCATCTTGTGACGCCCGATCAGCGAGCCCAGTAGGTACGCAAGCGAGTCGTTAGCCCAGACACTGAGCACCACCGTGAACGCGAGCAGCGTTCCCGCGGCGTATTGGCTGATGATGAGGACCAGGTACGAAAGCAGAAAACCGGTGTAGAGCGCCCCGAAGACGGTGACGGCGGTGTCTGCCGTGCGCACTCGCATGAACAGCACGTGCCACGCGAGCGATGCGGCGATCAACGCCGTGGCCACGGCGATGAGCCCTGACATGCCCCACAGCGCTGCTGCGGGCGGCATGAGGCCCGCAGCCACCACGCCGAACATCTCGTTGGGCAAGCGCGACTCCCGGCGCTCCATCGCGTAGAACTCCGAGGCTGCCACCGCGGCCATGATCCCGAACACGATGCCGGTCGAGTAGCGCCCGAACCACACCGCAGCAAGCACGACTGCGGCGTACAAGCCGGCGGTGATGATGCGCTTGGCGAGCCGGACCGGCTTGATGCCCTCGGGCTCACGGACCTGCACGTCGCCGAATGGCGTCTTCAGGTCTTCCATCAGCGCCCCCCGAACCGTCGGTCGCGCTTCTGGTACTCGACGACTGCGCGCAGCATCTCGGTGCGACCGAAGTCAGGCCACAGCACGTTGGTGATCCACAGCTCGCTGTAGGCGATCTGCCACAGTAGGAAGTTGCTGATTCGCCACTCCCCGCTCGTGCGGATGAGGAGGTCGGGATCGGGAATGGATGCGGTGGTGAGCCTTGCCGAGAACGCCGCGTCGTCGATCTGCTCGGCGGAGATCTCGCCCGCGGCGACGGAGCGGGCAAGCGACTGTGCGGCAGCGACGATCTCTGACCGCGCCCCGTAGTTGAGGGCCACGACGAGGGTCAGCCCGCCGTTACCGGCGGTCGCCGCCCGAACGCGCTCGAACGCCTCGCGCGTGGCTGTGGGGACCTCATCGAGCTCGCCGATGATCTCGACTCGCACGTTCATCTTCATGAGGTTGCCGACTTCACGCTCGAGCACCTCGATGAACAGGCGCATCAGCCCGGAAACCTCGTCTTCAGGCCTGCTCCAGTTCTCCGAGGAGAACGAGTAGATCGTGAGGTAGTCGACCCCAAGCTCGATGCACGATGCGATCGCCTCGCGAACCGCCTTGGCGCCGGCGCTGTGCCCTGCGATGGCCGGAAGCCCGCGCTTGGAGGCCCAGCGACCGTTGCCGTCCATGATGACGGCGACGTGCGAGGGCGCCCGCGATGGGTCGAACTCGGCGAGCAGCGACACCGATCGCTTGTTCTTGAAGAACGCTGTTCGGGAAGAGTCGGAGGGTGTCACCCTCAGACCTCCATGATCTCGGCTTCCTTGCGCTTCAAGGCTTCATCGATCGCCTTGGTGTGCGCGTCGGTCAGCTTCTGGATCTCGCCCTCGGCGCGGCGAAGGTCGTCCTCGGAGATCTCCGAGTCCTTCTGCGCGCGTTCGAGCTTGGTGTTCGCGTCACGGCGGATGTTGCGTACGCCGACCTTGGCGTCCTCTGCATAGTGCTTGCACTGCTTGACGAGGTCCTTGCGGCGCTCCTCGGTCAGCGGCGGGAACGGAAGTCGGATGACCGAGCCGTCGTTACTTGGCGTGATGCCGAGGTCGGACGCTTGGATGGCGTGCTCGATGGCCTTGAGTGCGGTCTTGTCCCACGGCTCGATGAGCAGCATCTGCGGCTCAGGCGACTTGACGCCGGCGATCTGGGCGATGGGCGTGGGTGTGCCGTAGTAGTCGATCTTGATGCCGTCGAGAACGGCGCCGGACGCACGGCCGGTGCGCACTGAGCCGAACTCATGCGCAAGCGCCTTCACGGTCTTGTCCATGTGCGCATTGGTGTCCGAGATGATGGCGTTCGTCGTCATCGGTCGTCCCCTCTCACAATCGTTCCAACCGCTTCGCCGGCAAGGGCGCGGCGGATGTTGCCGTCGGTCTCCATGTTGAAGACGAGTATTGGCAGCGCGTTGTCCATACAAAGCGAGATCGCCGTTGAGTCCATGACCTGAAGATTGCGCTTGAGCACGTCGATGTAGGTCAGCTCGTCGAACTTCACGGCATCCGGGTGCGTCTTGGGATCCGCATCGTAGATTCCGTCGACCTTGGTCGCCTTCATGATGCACTCGGCGCTAATCTCCAGTGCACGGAGTGCGGCAGTGGTATCGGTGGTGAAGTACGGGTTGCCGGTGCCCGCCGCGAAGATGACTACGCGCTTCTTCTCGAGGTGGCGGATCGCGCGGCGGCGGATGTAGGGCTCGGCGACGGCCTGCATGTCGATGGCGCTCATGACCCGCGTGAAGATCCCGTTGCGCTCCATGGCTTCCTGGAGCGCGAGCGAGTTCATGACCGTGGCGAGCATCCCGATGTAGTCGGCCTGTGCCCGATCCATGCCCTTGGCGGACGCTGCGAGCCCGCGGAAGATGTTGCCGCCACCGACGACGATGGCGATCTCGACATCGTGTTCCTGCACGATCCGCAGCTGCTTGGCCAGGGAGTCGAGGACCTTCGGGTCGATGCCGTATCCTGCGTCGCCCATCAGGGCCTCACCTGAGAGCTTCAGCAGAACGCGGCGAAACCGGTATTCCTCGGGCACGGACACTCCCCTCCTCATCGTGGTGCGGCGTCGACGCCCGACACGGGCGCCTCAGACAGAATACAGCACACGGGCCGGCACGTGGCGGTGCCGACCCGTGTGTCAACGGAGCGTCAAGACGCCCCGCGAAGTGCAGCGATGACTACTCGGCGGTCTCGCCGAGGACGAAGCGCTCAAACCCGACGACGCCAAGGGTGTCGCCAAGCGCCTTGCCGGTCTCGGCAGCGTACTGCGAGACCGTGATGTCGGGGTTCTTCACGAAGACCTGCTCGGTGAGCACGACCTCCTTGTAGAACTTCTCGAGGCGACCCTCCGCCATCTTCTGCTGGATGGCCTCGGGCTTGCCAGACTCTGCGGCCTGCGCGCGGTAGATGGCGAGCTCGTGCTCGACGACGTCGGCGGCGATCTCGTCGCGGTTGGTGTTCATCGGCTGCGAAGCGGCGATTTGCATCGCAACGTCCTTGGCGAACGTCTGAAACGCGGGATTGCCGGCGGTGTCAGCGTTGCTGAACGAGAAGGTCGCCATGACGCCGATCTTGCCACCGCCATGGATGTAGGTCGCGACGGCGCCGTTGCCGCCGATCTCCTCGCGGACGAACCGGGCGACGCCCATGTTCTCGCCGAGCTTGCCGACCATCTCGCCGAACAGGCCCTCGACGTTGACGTCGCGACCAGGGACGGCAAGGCCCATCAGGGTCTCGACATCGGCGGGGTTCTCGGAGCCGACAATCTCAGCGAGCTGCGAGACGAAGCCGGTGAACGTCGCGTTGGTACCCACGAAGTCGGTCTCGCAGTTGACCTCGATGAGCACACCCACGCGGGAGTCATCCGAGACGTAGCAGGCGATGGTGCCCTCGTTGGTGGCACGGCCGGCCTTCTTGGCAAGCGCGGCCAGGCCGCGGGTGCGCAGAATGTCGATGGCGGTCTCGAGCTCGCCCTCGGCCTCCACAAGCGCCTTCTTACACTCCATCATGCCTGCGCCGGTGCACTCGCGCAGCTCCTTGACCATGCTAGCGGTGATCTCTGCCATGAACGATTCCTCCTCTAAAGGAAATCGGGGTGTCGTATGTGGGTGGTGCGGTGCCGCCTCTACTCGGCAGCGGGCTCTGCAGCGGCTTCCGCGACTTCGGCGATAGCGGCAGCCGGGCTCTCGGTTTCGACGCACTCCTCGGCGACGACCGCAGGTGCGGTCTCCTCGGCAGCAGCGACGACGACGGGAACCTCGGTCTCGGTGGCGACGACCACGGGAACGTTCGCGGCCGACGCCGGGATATCCCCGCCGCGACCCTCGATGACGGCATCCGCGATGACGCGGCACATCAGGCCGACCGAGCGAATAGCGTCGTCGTTACCCGGGATGACGAAGTCGACGTCATCGGGATCGGCGTTGGTGTCGACCAGGCCGATGATCGGGATGCGCAGACGCTGCGCCTCCTTGATCGCGATGTCCTCGCGCTTGGTGTCGACCACGAAGATCGCACGCGGCAGTTCGTTCATGTCACGAACGCCGTTGAGGTTCGCCTGCAGTTTGCCGAGCTCCTTCTTGAGAAGCAGCTGCTCCTTCTTGGGAAGCGTGGCCATGCGACCGTCAAGCTCCATGTTCTCGAGCTCGACCATGCGCTTGACGCGGCTGCGCATGGTGACGAAGTTGGTGAGCATGCCGCCGAGCCAACGGTTGTTGACGTAGGGCATGCCGCTGCGCTCGGCCTCGGACTGGATGGGCTCCTGAGCCTGCTTCTTGGTGCCGACGAACAGCACCGAGCCGCCCTGACCGGCGATGGAACGCGCGAAGTTGTAGGACATCTCGAGCTCACGCAGCGTGCGCTGCAGGTCGAGGATGTAGATGCCGCTTCTCTCGGTGAAGATGTAGGGCTTCATCTTCGGGTTCCAGCGGCGGGTCTGGTGGCCGAAGTGCACACCGGCCTCGAGCAGGTTCTTCATGCTGACTACGGGCATAACAAAGTACCTCCATGTTCGGTTCGTCCTCGGCGTCGCTTCTTCCCCTGACTGCGACCGCAGTGAAGCGGCACCTTCGCGTCAGAGTCCACGAGCCTGTGAATTAAGAGCCTGAGGAGTATAGCAGACGCACGGCGGGCAGCAACCGGGCCGCCAACGGGCTCCCGAGCACACGTCGTCGAGTCGCGAGCGACCCCGTGTGGCGCCTACGAGCTGGTGAGCGAGGAGCGCAAGCGGGCCCGCAGGCGCAGCACCGACTTGGTGTGCAGCTGGGACACGCGCGACTCGGTCACGCCGAGTACGTGGCCGATTTCCTTGAGGGTGAGGCCCTCGTAGTAGTACAGCGCGATGACCGTCTTCTCGCGGTCCGGCAGGCGCTCGATCGCATCTGCGAGGATGGTCTTGATCTCCTCGGACTCGAAGATCGCAACCGGGTCTTCGGCGGCGTCGTCCTTGATGGAACCCAGCGCGCTTTGGCCCTCATCGCGGTCGCCGCCGACCCACAGCTCCTCGAAGGACACGACCGAGGTGTAGGACAGCTTGGTCAGGATGTCGGCGAGATCCCTGGTGCTGATGCCCATGTGGTCCGCCACCTCGGCGTCCGATGGGAATCGCTTGTGCTCGTTCTCGAGCACGATGTAGGCCTGCTCGATCTCGCGGGCTCGGGAGCGCACCGACCGAGGAACCCAGTCCATGGCGCGCAGTTCGTCAATGATCGCGCCCTTGATCCGAGCGATGGCATAGGTCTCGAACTTGATCGCACGCTCGAGGTCGAACTTCTCGATGGCGTCGATGAGTCCGAAGATGCCGTAGCTGATGAGGTCGCTGGTCTCCACGGTCTGCGGCAGGCTTGCTGCCAATCGTCCGGCGACGTACTTGACCAGCGGCGAGTAGTTGAGGATAAGGGCATCCCTCGCGTCGGGATCGTCGCCGCTCTTGTATGCCACCCAGAGGGCGGTGACGTCCGTCCGAGAGTCCGATCTCATGCAGTTTGCCCCTAACTGCGCTATGTGGCAGTGCCGGTTATGCTCGCGGGTGAGTGTGGCGATGGACGTCCTGTAGACGACCGGCGCTGAGGTGAGTATAGATTTGGGTGGTGGACAGGGCAATGTGACCGAGAAGTTCTTGTACGGTACGCAGGTCCGCGCCCGATTCAAGCAGGTGCGTCGCAAAGGTGTGGCGCATGGCGTGAGGTGATAGTGACCGAGCCGCACCCGCAGACGCCATCGCCTGCTTGAAGATTCTGCGAATCGCATCGGTGGAGAGCGGTCTGCCGCGGCTCGACAGGAACACGTGGTCGTCCGTAGTGGACTTGGAGAGCCGCGGTCGCCCGGTCGCGAGGTAGGCCCGCAGCGACTCAGCGGCTTTGCGGTGGATGGGCAGGAGCCGCTCCTTGCCACCCTTCCCCATCACGGTGATCTGCGACTGCGCCAGATCCAGATCGCCGAGACGCAGCCCCGACACTTCGCTCACACGGGCGCCCGTCGCATACAGCAGCTCGAGGACGGCGCGGTTACGAACCCCCTTAGGGGTGGTGGCATCGGGTGATTCAAGAACCTCGGATATCAGCTCGGTCGGCACGACCTTGGGCAGCCGAGACGGAATCTTGGGCGACATCAGCACCGAGGACGGGTCGGAGTCGACGAGGCCTTCCGACATGAGGTACGCGAAGAGCGCTCGTACCGATGAAAGGCGCCGCGCAATCGTGCGCCGGGCGTAGCCCGCCCCGTCGAGCTCGGCGAGGTACATGCGCAGTTGACGGTGGGACAGGCGAATCGGGTCGACCTCAGCACGTGTGGCCCACTCGAGATAGCGTGCGAGGTCGCTGCCGTAGGCGCGGACCGTGTGTTCCGACGAACCGCGTTCGATGCGCAGGTGGCCGAGAAACCGGTCCACCAGTGCATCGGCAGTGAGCGGGTCACTCATCGGCCGGCACCGGTAGAGCCAGGTCTGGACGGGAGTCGAGCCAAGCACGCAAGTCGTTGCGCGCCCGTTCGCTGTACGCGGCGTAGCGTTCGCGCTTACCCCGCACGCGCTGGGGAAGCGGCGGGACGATGCCGAAGTTGACGTGCATCGGCTGATACGGGCTCGTGTCCGGATTGGTAGCGTACGCGACCAGCGATCCGAATGCGGTGGTCTCCGGCAGTACCACGTGCTCGTGGCCGACGAGGGCGGCCCAGGTGTTGAGCGCCGCATACAGACCCGACGCGGCCGCCTCGGCATAGCCT
This sequence comes from Coriobacteriia bacterium, assembly GCA_013334745.1. NCBI lineage: Bacteria > Bacillati > Actinomycetota > Coriobacteriia > Coriobacteriia bacterium. The sequence continues at coordinate 185,652 of JAAXWY010000001.1, read as the reverse complement.
TCGGTGCCGGTGAGTTGACCGGCGAGGCGAATCTCCGGTCGCTGCAGCAACGCGAGCGTGCTGTCGAGCACGCGAGGTGCATCGACGAAGGTGTTGCGGTGCATGACACCGTATCGGACGAACTCCGCCTCTTCGAGGCCGGGGATCATCCGAAACACCCGCTCCTGCTCCCCGAAGGTGAGGTTGGTCTGGAAGCCGACAAGGTTATGGGCGGTGGCGGCTGCGTTTTCTGCACGCAACTGCACAACCGCCCAGGGGCGCTGGCCGGTGCGGGGATCGGTGAGACCGACGGGCTTCAAGGCCCCGAACCGTGGCGCATCCACACCGGCGCGGGCCACCTCCTCAACGGGCTGGCACGCCTGGAACAGCTCCGATCGTTCGAACTCCTTCGCCTGCACGCGCTTGGCGGCAATCAGTTCCGCGTGGAATGCCTCGTACTCGTCACGGTTCATCGGCGCGTTAAGGTAATCGGCGCTCTCGCCTTTGTCGTAACGCGACGCAGCGAACACCACTGCGCGGTCAAGCGACTCGGCGGAGACGATTGGGGCGGCCGCGTCGAAGAACGCGAGCCGAGAGTCCCCAACCAACTCGCTGATGGCGGGCTCAAGAGCCGGACTCGTGAGAGGCCCCGTTGCGATGATGACCGGCCCGGCAGGTATGCTCGACGCTTCCTCACGAGCCACGCGCACCAGCGGATGCTTGCTTAGCAGTGCGGTCAGCCGCGCCGAGAAACGCTCACGATCGACGGCAAGCGCCGAGCCGGCCGGGACTCTGGTCTCTCGTGCGGCTCGAAGCACCACACTCCCCAGCTGCTCGAGTTCGTATTTGAGCAGCCCGGCAGCGGTGTCGACCGATTCGTTCTTGAGGGAGTTAGAGCAGACCAGCTCCGCAAAGTCGCCGGTGTGGTGCGCGGGTCCGGCCGTACCGGGTCGCATCTCGATGAGGTCGACAGCCACCCCTCGGGCCGCCAGCTGCCATGCGGCCTCCGTTCCTGCCAGGCCGGCGCCGATAACGGTCACGCGATGGGTTGTGGCTGCGGTGGTGGGGTCGGACACGGGTCTCCTCGCGACGCGAATGTGTTCGCAGGTAGTGTAACGCGCCCCACCCGGCCATCATCGGGATACCGCGCCGTAGCGACCGTCGCCGAAGCGAACCACGAGGCCCTCGGTCTCCAGTACCCCCACGCGGCGAGCAGCGGTCACCACATCCGTTCCGAGATCGCGTGCGAGGTCGTCGATACGGCAGTGGTTCGTGCGAAGCGCTGCGAGGAACGGGTCGTCGGTAGAACCCATCCCGTCAAGCGTCCAGTCAGGGAGCAGCGCGGTGTGCGGTTCAGGGAGTACCCCGCGCAGTGCGCGGGCAAGGTCGTCGGTGTCGGCGATGGGGGTAGCGCCCTGGCTGATGAGGCGGTTCGCGCCGCGGCACTCGGGTGCGAAGATCGACCCGGGAACGACGAAGACGTCACGGCCGGCTGCGAGCGCGTAGTCCGCCGTGCTGAACGTTCCGCTTGGCAGGCCCGCCTCCAGTACCAGCAGCGCGGCAGAGAGTCCGGCGATGATCCTGTTGCGGGTCCTGAAGGTCCAGCGCTGCGGCGTGGTACCCCACGGGTGCTCGGACACGACCGCACCCGACTGCGCTATTGCTGCCAGCAACTCACCTGCAGCGGATGGGTAGACCAGATCTGCGCCGCACCCGAGTACCGCGACCGTTGGCGCGCCCGCTTCCAGCGCGGCCCGATGTGCAGCCTGGTCACAGCCGATTGCGGCGCCTGAGATGATGGTGTAGCCGGCGCGCGCCGCCCATCCGGTGAGAATCTGAGCAGCGTGAAGGCCGTAGGGCGTCGCCTTGCGTGCACCGATCACCGCTAGTCCGGGGATGAGCGCCGCGGGGTCGCCGATGCCGTAGAGGATCGCTGGAGGGTCCGGCGCCATCGCAAGCTGGTCCGGGTAGCCGGGCGTCTTGAGCCGAAGCTCGAAGCGCTCGGCGTCGCTACGAAGGGTCTTCATCGGCCGACACCTCTCAGTCGATATCCGAGTGCCTCGCTCAAGTGCATGCCCGTGACGACCTGGTCACCGGCGAGGTCGGCGCAGGTTCTGGCGACGCGTAGTAGTCGGGTGACGCCCCGACCGGACAGATGGTGGCGCCGCGCGGCGTGCTCAAGCAGTGCAACCGACGCCGGGCCCATGGAACACGCGGACAGCAACGCCGCACCTGAAAGCGTTGATGTCCCCTCGGTGCCGCGCTGCGCCGCCATGACACGCGCATCCTCGACCGTCGACCGCATGAAGGCGGACGACTCTGAGGCACATCCGGCGATGATCAGGCCCGGGTCGACCCGTGCAACATCCACCACCAGATCGATGCGATCCATCAGGGGCCCACCGATCCGTCCCTGGTATCTCTCGACGACCCCCGGCGGGCACGTACACCGGCGCACCGAATCCCCGTGCATCCCGCACGGGCACGGGTTCGCTGCGCCGATCAGTGCGAACCGGGCGGGAAAGCGGAGTCGACCCTCCGCGCGAACCAGCGTGATGGAGCCGTCCTCGAGGGGTTGGCGCAGCGCCTGCAGTGCCGCGGGACCGAACTCGGGCATCTCATCGAGGAACAGCACTCCGTTGTGGGCCAGCGACGCCTCACCTGGACGGGGCGGCGATCCACCGCCGACGAGCCCGGCAATCGATGCCGTGTGATGCGGCGCCCGAAACGGCCTGCGCCCGCCCAATGCAGCAGCGTCATCGATACCGGCTACTGAATGGATCAGCGCGGTTTCCAGACGCTCATCTTCATCGAGATCCGGAAGGATGGTGGGCAGCCGTCGGGCGAGCATGGTCTTGCCGGAGCCCGGTGGGCCGACCATGAGCAGGTTGTGGCCCCCCGCTGCGGCGATAAGCAGTGCGCGCTTGGCGAGCTCATGCCCGGCAACGTCCCCAAAGTCGAGACCGTCACCGACGGTGGCAGCGGGGCGGTGTTTGGCGGGAGGAACGGACCGCAGCGGTGCCTTGAGTTGGGAGATGTGGTGAACTGGGCGGTAGTCGAGTCCCGGTAGCTCCAGTGCCCACTCGAACTCCGCAGGGCCGAGAAGCGGCCTGCCCTGCGACCGTGCAGCGAGGGCATGAGCCAGCATCCCGTGAACGCTTCGCACGCTACCGTCGAGCGATAGCTCGCCGACAACCGCGCAGTCTCGTGCGATCGCTGCGCTGATTTGGCCTGTTGCGGTCAGAAGCCCCACGGCGAGGGCCAGGTCGAAACCTGTCCCATGCTTTCGCAGGGGTCCCGGTGCGAGGTTGATCACCACGCGCGCGTTGGGCACATCAAAGCCAGCTGCGCGTATGGCGGAGCGGACCCGCTCACGCGCTTCCTGCACCGCGAGGTCCGGAAGTCCGACGATCGCGAATGTGGGGAGCCCTGCGCCTACGTCGACCTCGGCATCGACGGCAACCGCCTCGACGCCCACAAGCGTAGCGGTGCGCACTGTGCACTGGCCCATGTCTACTCCACCACAAACGCGGCGCGGTGGTGTCTCAGGAGAGCCCGGTCCGGTGCTATCACGAGAATTGAGATGACATCGAATCGAACCGACACCGGCTCAACCCCGGCCTCCTGCACGTAGGCAGCAGCAAGCCGTGCATACTTGCGCTGCTTAGCCGGCGTGACCGCCTCCTCGGGCAGCCCCTTTGCTGGGGTGCGCCGGGTCTTGACCTCGCAGAGAACGAGCGTCTCGTCCTCGAGCGCCACCACATCGATTTCGCCCGACTGAATCCGCCAGTTGCGCTCCACGACGGTGAATCCGCACCGCTCCAGATATGCGATCGCGGCATCCTCACCGCGCTCACCAAGCTTCCTGCGTCGCTGTGTCACGACGACCACCTCCTTGGAGGCGATCATGTCGCGGGCCCCTTCTCAGAACCTGACGAGAACCCAACCCTGCACAGCTAGAACAGCGTCATATCTCCCCCGCCGCCTGAGAAGCTGCGGCGGTGGTGCGGTGTGGGTCCGAGACGGCGCACAGCGTCCATGTGCTCGGCGGTGCCGTAGCCCTTGTTCACGGCGAACTCGAACTCAGGATAGAGCGGACCGAGTTCTCTCATGAGGTTGTCACGCGCGACCTTGGCAACAATGGATGCAGCAGCGATGGCGGCGACCTTGGAGTCGCCCTTCACGACGGCGGTCTCGGGGTCTGCGACACCCATGGGACGGCCGTCGATGATGACGTGGTCCGGAAGGCACGCAAGGCCATCGATCGCACGACGCATCGCAAGCCGCAACGCCGCTGTCATGCCGAGCACATCGATCTCGGCCGCCTCGACGTGCGCAATCGAGACCGCGACCGCCTCGGCATGTATTCGCACGGCGATCTCATCGCGTCTCGCGGGCGTCAGCCGCTTGCTGTCATCGAGCCCGGCTACCATCGGCGCCGCGTGCAGCACCACCGCGCCAACCGTGAGTGGGCCTGCAAGGGCGCCTCGGCCGACCTCGTCGACTCCGGCGACGAAACGGCACCCTGACTCGCGAAGCGAGTGCTCGAGCGCGTAGAGCGCCTCCATACGCGCCGCTTCACGGGTGATCGCCTCTTGGCGCCGAAGCGCGCCGGCCAGAGCCGAGACCACGCCGGAGCGCGGGTCATCTGCGAGGCGTTTGCACAGAGCGTCGAACTCGGCTCCGTTCGCGGTGGCTAGGAGCAAGCGAACCTCGGCTACGGAGAGTTCACTCATTGGCGTCCCTAAGAAACGCAACGAGCGAGGCGCCGCTTTCGCGACCCTCGCCCGTAGTGTGCGTGACTGCCGTCGTCATGGTGTGACGGCGAAGGGGGCCTAGTAGCCCTTCTCCTTGAGGCGGGCGGCCTTGCCGACCTTGTCGCGGAGGAAGTACAGCTTGCTGCGGCGGACCTTGCCGTGGCTCAGGATCTCGATTTTGTCGATCTTGGGCGAGTGGACCGGGAAGGTCCGCTCGACGCCGACCGCGAACGAGATCTTGCGGACGGTGAAGGTCTCACGGTTGCCTGCGCCGTGACGGCGGATGACGACACCCTGGAAGACCTGGGTACGCTCGCGGGTACCCTCGATGATCTTGTAGTGAACCTTGACTGAGTCACCGACGGCGACCTGAGGAAGGTCCTCGCGGATCTGCTGCTGCTCGATGGCGCGAATGATATCCATTGTTCCTACGGTTCCTGTTCTTCAGCGTGTAGGTCTTCTAAGGCCCACTGGGAAGTGGGCGCGAGTGGGTAGTATAGAGCACCGCACAGGGCGCGGCAATGCCGAGAATCCGCGCCATCGCGCGCGGTGCTCGACGGAGCCCGATCGAGACTACTGCAGCGCGCCGAACTTATCGGCAGGCCAGTAGGTCCACACCGCGTGTCCGATGATCATGCTGCGGTCCACGGGGCCGAACTCTCGGCTGTCTCCGCTGTTGGTGCGGTTGTCGCCCATCATCCAGAACTGGCCGTCAGGCACCTTGAACGGGTACTGAATCGCAGGATTGAGCGGATAGGTGGGCTTGCCGTGCGTGTACGGCTCCTCGATCTGCTCACCGTCGATGAGCACTTTGCCGTCCTTCAGGTCGATCGTCTGTCCTCCCACGGCGATGCAGCGCTTGATGAGGATCGGCGCGGCGGGGTCGTTGGTGGGGTTGTTGAACACGACGATCTCACCGTAGGCGGGATCGCGACTGAATCGGTACGTCAGTCGCTCGGCAAGCACGTAGTTGCGCAGGCCGATCGTCGGCTGCATCGAACCGGTCGGAATCACGAAGGGCTGTACCACGAAGGCCTTGATGCCCTGAGCCAGCGCGAAGGCGAGTAGCACGAGCAGCGCGGTTTCGATGAGCCAGCGCACCAGCGATGTCTCCTCGCTCTTCTGCGGTGTGTCGTTGTCGTTGCGCTCGTCGTAGTCGGACATGAGTTCCTTTCGGGTCGAACGTGCAGCGCCCCTAGGGCGGTGGAATGCTACGGGTACGATACGCGAACCTCACCCGCCGAGCGAGCGAACACGCGTCGACGACGCGACAGCTACGTCGCCGAGTCCTCATCCGGCCCCGCCAGCGCTCGCTCCGCTTCCGTGAGCGAAGCGCGCGCCAGAAGGTCGGGACGAGTCGCAGCGGTCTTGCGGATGGCCTGCTCTCTGCGCCAGGCTGCAATCTTCCCGTGGTCGCCCGAGCGCAGTACCTCAGGCACCTCAAGGCCCCGATACTCCATCGGCCGCGTGTACTGCGGGTACTCGAGCAGCCCGTCGGAGAACGACTCGTCAGCTGAGGACTGATCGTCGCCGAGAACCCCTGGCAGCAGCCGCGCCGCCGCGTCGATGGCGACCATCGCCGGCAGTTCCCCGCCGGTCAGCACGTAGTCGCCGATTGAGAGCTCGAGCTCGGCCAGTTCAAGCACGCGCTCGTCGAAGCCCTCGTAGCGCCCACAGACCATGACGAGGCGCTCGACTTCAGAGAGACGCTGCGCGATCTCCTGCGTGAGCGTTGTGCCGGCAGGCGTGAAGAAGATCACGAGGCCAGGGTCATCCTCAAGTGCTTGAACAGCCTCGACGGACTCGAAGATGGGCTCTGGCTTCATCACAAGGCCCGGGCCACCGCCGTAAGGGTAGTCGTCGGTGGTCCGATGGCGGTCGTGGGTCCAGTCACGAAGGTCGTGAGACCGGAACTCGAGCAACCCGCGCTCACGCGCGGAGCCGAGGATCGACGTGGACATCGGGCCGTCAAACATCGCCGGGAAGATGGTGATGACATCGACGATCATCCGTCACTCCCATCGTCGATGAGACCGGGCAGCAGATTGACTCGGATGTCTCCGGACCCGTCGATGCCGAGCACCACGTCGTCGATGACCGGGATCAGGACCTGGCCGAACGGCCCCTCGTCGACCACCCAGACGTCGTTGGCGCCTGTGACGATCACCTCGGCGATGACGCCGATCTCACCGCGAACCTCATCGACGACCAACACTCCGACGACACTCTCATCGTCAGCGGGGTTCTCCTCGACGACCGGAACCGCGCCGCGCACGACGAGCATCTCGGAGCCGCACAGCGCGCGCGCTTCATCGACGTTCGAGATGCCGTCCACAGCGATCAGCGGGCCCTTCGGGCCGGGCCTGACGGAACGGATGCGTCCCGACCTCGCCGAGCTGGGTGGCGGGACGAACCAGACCTCGAGCCCGACGAGTACGTCAAAGGGGAGGTCCGTGGCAAGTGCCACAGAGACCTCCCCTTTCAGTCCGTGCGTCTTGACGACACGCCCTATGGCTACATACGGCGTGGCAGACATCATGCTAGCCGATGATCTCGACCTCGACCTGACGGCCGGCCGTGCTGCCTGCGGCGCGAGCCAACGTGCGGATCGCCTTGATGATGCGACCCTGACGGCCGATCACTTTGCCGACATCGGCAGGATCAAGCGTGATCTCGAACGTGACCGAATCCTCTTCCTCGGTCGCAGCGATGCTGACGGCATCCGGCGACTCTACCAGCGAGGTGACGAGGTAGCGGACAAGCTCTTCGGTCTCCGCGGTCGTTGCCATAGCGAGACCTACTCGTCCTCGGCGGGGGCAGCCTCCTCGGCAGCCTCCTCGGGAGCGGCTTCTTCTACGACTTCCTCAGCGGCAGGCTCGTCAGCGGCGGGCTCCTCGGGAGCAGCCTCCTCGGCAGCCTCTTCGGCAGCGGCTTCCTCGACGGGCGCCTCTTCGACGACCTCTTCGGCAGCGGCTTCGTCGGCGGCGGCCTTGGCAGCAGCAGCCTCTTCGGCGGCGGCCTTCTTGGCCTCGGCGGCGTCTGCAACGGCCTTCTCGGCGGCAGCAGCGTCGTCGATTGCCTTCTGAGCAGCCTTCTTCGAGACCTTGGCGGCCTCGACGGGGGCTTCCTTCTCACCACGAGCGATGGCGATCAGCTTGGCAGCGGCCTCAGTCGGCTGCGCACCCTTGGCGATCCAGGCGTCGATCTTCTCGAGCTCGAGCTCGACCACCGAGGGCTCGGAGCGCGGGTTATAGCGACCGACGATCTCGATGAAGCGGCCGTCGCGGCGCGAGCGCTCGTCGGCGATGACTACGCGGTAGAACGGAGCCTTCTTGGCACCGTGGCGCGCGAGACGGATCTTGACTGACACCAGGTTCACCTCCGGATAAGGCGGCCGCATTTCGGCCGCACTGCAAGCAAGCAAAGCGGTTGCATATTCTACGACAGTACCCCGAGGCGGTCAAAGACACGCCGCCGGGCGTTTCTGCCCGCCGCCGAGTCAGTCTCGGACGGGTGGCCCTGCGGCCTAGAAACCGCCGGGCAGACCGGGGAACTTCATGCGGCGCTTTCCCTTCCCCGACATCCCCTGGAATTGCTTCATGACCTTGCGCATCTCGGTGAACTGCTTGAGCAGCTGGTTGACGTCGTAGACGCGCACGCCAGCACCGTTGGCGATCCGCTCGCGGCGCGAGCCGTTGATGATGGCAGGCTTGGCGCGCTCAGCCTTGGTCATCGAGAAGATGATCGCCTCGATGGAGTCCAGCGCACCCTCGTCAACCTGGCCGTCGAGGTCCTTGACCTTCGCTGCCCCGGGCAGCGACTTCATGATCGAGCCCAGGCCCCCCATCTTGCGGACCTGCTTGATCTGTCCGAGGAAGTCGTCAAGCGTGAACTCGGCCTTGCGCAGTCGCTCCTCGGCCTCTGCGTCCATCTCGGCAGCGCCGGCCTCCTGCGCCTTCTCGATGAGCGAGATGACGTCGCCCATTCCCAAGATGCGCTTGGCCATGCGGTCGGGGTGGAACTGCTCGAGGGCGTCGGCCTTCTCGCCCAGTGAAGCGAACTTGATGGGCTTGCCGGTCACCTGCCGGATCGACAAGGCGGCGCCTCCGCGCGCATCGCCGTCGAGCTTGCTCATGATGACGCCATCGAAGTCGACCTTCTCGGCGAACGCGGCGGCGACGTTGACGGCGTCCTGACCGGTCATGGCGTCGACGACCATCAGGATCTGGTCGGGACGCACCGCCGCCTTGATCGCAGCGGCTTCATCCATCATCTCGATGTCGACGTGCAGACGCCCCGCGGTGTCGACGATGACGAGGTCGCGCAGGGTATCGACAGCGTGCCGAACCCCCGCTTTGGCGATCTCGACCGGGTCGTTGCTCTCACCCCGGTACACGGGGATATCGAGCTCCTTGCCGAGTGCCTCAAGCTGGTCGATCGCGGCCGGGCGGTACACGTCGCACGCGACCATGAGCGGTCGCTTGCCCTGCTTGCGCATGAGGTTGGCGAGCTTGGCCGTCGCGGTCGTCTTACCCGAGCCCTGCAGTCCGACGAGCATGATCACGTTGGGAATGCGCCCGGAGAGCACGAGGTTGGATGCCGTACCGCCGAGCAGTTCGGTCATTTCCTCGACCACGATTTTGACGACCATCTGCCCGGGCGTGAGCGACTTCATCACGTCGGCTCCGACGGCACGCTCGCGCACCTTGGCCACGAACTCCTTGACGACCTTGTAGTTCACGTCGGCTTCGAGCAGCGCCATGCGAATTTCGCGCATAGCGGCATCTACGTCGGCCTCGGTCAGGCGGCCCTTGCTAGTGATACCCGAGAAGATCGACTGAAGCCGTTCGGAGAGGTTCTGGAACATCCGGGTGGATCCCTTCGGTGAGAAGCCGCGCCCGTGTGGGAGCGGGGTGAAGTCACACGGTAGTGAACGCGCTCATGCGCAGTCAACCGCTACCTGACGAGCCTGATCCTCTGGAAGGGCGCGTAGATTGCGACGACCCTGCCCATGGCGCCGCTGATCGGAACCGGTCCGATGTAGCGGCTGTCTTCTGACTCGAGCCGATTGTCGCCCATGACGTAGAGATGATCGGCGGGCACCGTGTACTTGTCGACAGAGTCGGAGTGCCGAGGCGAGATGACCTGACCGCGCGCCGGTTCGGCCTGTCCGTTGATGTAGGCGACGTCGTTTCGCACCTCTATGGTGTCTCCCGGCAGCGCGATCACCCGCTTGACGACCTCGATGCGCTGACCCTGCTCGTCGACCCACGTGAAGATGATGTCGCCACGACGCGGCGTATCGTAGCCCTTTGAGACGAGAACCATGTCTTCGTTGCGCAGAGTCGGCAGCATCGACGGACCGACAACGCGCCCCCGCTGGAAGAATACGTAGAAGATCAGGATGACGGCGACCAGGATCAATGCGAGCGGAATCACCAGCAACTGCGCAATCCGGTGGCCTGTTCCGGGCCCCTCAGGCGCCCCAGGCTCGAGTGCTGTGGGGCCGATGTAGAGCTCGTTGTCAGACATCGGCGACGAGGGCGCGTGCATACTCCGAGGCGACGAACGGCCTCAGGTCATCGATGCCCTCCCCTACGCCGATGCGCAGTATCGGAAGGCCCAACTCACGGACGACAGCGACGGCAATACCGCCCTTCGCGGTTCCGTCGAGCTTTGTGAGGATCAGGGCGTCCAGCCCGAGTGCTGCGTTGAACTCACGGGCCTGCTGCAGCCCGTTCTGCCCGGTTGTCGCGTCCATCACCAGGATCTTCTTCACCGGCGGCTTGCTGCGGTTCTCGGTGACGCGTACGACCTTCTGGAGCTCGCGCATGAGGTCGGCCGACGTGTGCAGGCGGCCGGCGGTGTCGATGAGCGTGAGGTCCGCGCCGGTCTCCTCGGCTTGCACGACCGTATCGAACGCGACCGCGGCGGGATCGGCACCGCGGTCGCGGCGTACCACCGGGACGTTGGCGCGCTCGGCCCACACGTCGAGTTGCTCGGATGCTGCAGCACGGAACGTGTCCGCGCTGCCGAGAATGACGCGTCGGCCGGCGTCTGACGCTTGCTTCGCGAGTTTGCCGCACGTCGTGGTCTTGCCGGTGCCGTTGACGCCCACCATGAGGATGGTGACCGGTGAGGTTTCGAGGAAGTCGATTGCGTCGGCGGGGAACTCGGCTGCAATCTGCTCGGCCAGCAGGGAGATCACGGCGGCGGCATCCGGCAGGGCCTTCGCGGATGCGTCCCGACGAAGCCGGGTGACGATTTCGTCGGTGGCGGTGAAGCCGATGTCACCCGCGATCAATGCGTCCTCGAGATCGCTCCAGAACGCCTCGTCAAGATCGGGCCCGCGCTTGAGCAGCACGTTGAGCTGCTCGCCGAGCCGCTCGCGGCTCTTGGAGAGCCCGTCTGACAGGCGCCTATACCACGGCGTCGTCATGCTCCTCCTCCGCCTCCTTGGCTTCGGCAAGCGCCCGGTCGAGCTTCTGGCTGACGACCTTGGAGACGCCGTCGGCCTGCATCGAGACGCCGTAGAGGACGTCCGCCATCTCCATGGTGCGGCGCTGATGGGTCACGACGATGAACTGCGTGAAGTGACGCATTGAGTCGGTGAACGCGACGAAGCGGCGCAGGTTGGTGTCGTCGAGTGCGGCCTCGACCTCATCGAGCACGTAGAACGGACACGGGCGCGTCCGGTACACGGCGAACAGAAGCGCCAGTGCGGTCAGCGACTTCTCGCCTCCGGACAGCAGGCTCATCTTCGCGAGCTTCTTGCCGCGAGGCTGTGCGATGACCTCAACGCCTGTGGTCTCTGGATCATCCGGCTCCGTGAGCTGCAGCTGTGAGGTCCCACCCGGGAACAGCACGCCGAAGATCTCCTGGAAGTGCTTGTCGACCTGCTCGAACGTCTCGAGGAAGCGCTCGCGCATCTTGCGGTCGATCGCAGCAACTACCTTGTGCAGCGACTTGCGACTGCCGTCGAGGTCCTCGATCTGCGACCCCATGAACTCGCGTCGCGTCTTGAGAGCATCAAACTCCTCCATGGCGATCGGGTTGACCGGCCCAAGGTTGCTGATCTGCTTGCGCAGCCGGTGCGCACGGTCCTCTGAGATTGAACGGCTCTCGAGGGCCTCAGAGGCCAACGCCGTCTCGATGGGCACACCAAGCTCCTCGACGATGCGACGGACGGCTTGGTTGACCTGGACCTCGAGCTGCCCCTTCTCGACGCGGATGTCACCGACGGCCGCGCTCTTCTCTTCGATCTCGGTGAGAACCTCGCGCACGGCGTCTTGCGCGCCATGGATGGTCTCGCGCAGGGTCTCGGAGTCCGCCTGCTCGAAGCGAGCGCGGTCCTTGAGCATGTGTGCCCAGTGCTCGGCACGCTCCTGCAGAACGCCGTACAGGTCGTGAACCGGCTGGATGCGCTGGCGCAACAGCTCCAGAGCATGTTCGGTCTCGCGTGACGCCCGCAGAGTATCTTCGAGCTCGCGCAGTTCAGCGTGAATCGTGTTGACCTGCTTCTTGAGATGGACCTCGCGCTCAGAGACCGTGGCGATCTCGACCTGGCACGTCGAGAGACGCTCGGAAGTCGCGCTTTCCTCGCGGAACCGGGCGTCGCGCTGCTCGCGCGAGACGGCTGACGCCTCCTCGAGTCGCTCGAGCTCGGCGATGGTTTCCTCGATGCGTCCCGACAACGTCTCAAGCGACGGCCGGTCCTTCGCCGTGCGCTCCTGGATATCTGAGATTCGCCGAGCAACGCCTGCGGTCTCGGCGTCGAGCGCCGTCATCTGCTGCTCGAGGCGTCCGACTTCCTCAAGCATGGAGTCGTGTTCGCCGGTCAGCGCTGCGGCCTTCTGTGAGAGATCCAGGGCGTCCTGCTGAGCCGCATTGAGTGCTTCCTCCGCCTCGGCGTGGACCGACTCGGCCTCACCGACCGCGGCGTTGAGCGCGATGACCTGGTCGTGTAGATCGTTGATGCGCCGCTTGCGAGCGAGCACTCCCTCGGTGTCACTTACCTGGGTGCCGAGCGTGAGTTTGCCGCTTGGCCAGACGACCGCGCCGTGCGTTGTGGCGAAGCGGGCGCCCGTGTCGTCCTTGGCCGAAGCCTTGAGCGCCGCTTCGATCGAGTCGACCACGTACACGTCGCCGAGCAACGCTTCGACTGCGGGGCGCAGCTTGGCGTCGCAGTCGAGGTCGTCAAGGAGGCGCGCACCCGTCTTTGGCGTACCGATGAGGCGCGAACGCATTCCCTTGACCGGAACGAGCGCGATCTCACCTTCGGAGTGCGACGTGAGCTCGGCTGCGATGGTGGCCGCTGCGGTCGCGTCCTCCACCAGAAGCCCGAACAGGTCCGCACCCAGCAGGCGCTCAACGAGCTGCTCGTACTTCTCGGGTGCGCGAACGACCTCGGCCAGCGGGCCGATCATGCCCGGGAGCTCCTTCTGGCGTGAGAGGGCCCACGCTAGTGCGGGTGACGCGCTCTCAAACGCGCGATCAACCTCCTCGAGGCCGCGCGATTCGGCGCGAGCCTCGGTCAGGCGATCGCGGTGAGTCTCGAGCTCGCGGCGCCGCGAGTCGAGGACCCGGACGCGCTTGTCGACGTCGGAGTCGGCCAGCGAGATCTCACGGCGTGCGTGCGCGAGCTGACCGGACAGCGACTCAAGCCGTGAGCGGCGCGCGGACAGGGTGGCCATAGCCGCCTGTCGCTGCTCGGCGATCTGCGCTGCCCGGTCTGCGAGCAGGTCTTGTTCGAGCGAGAACGCTGACAGCGCCTGCTCGGCCTTGGACGACTCGGCGCGGTCGTCTTCCAGAAGCTTGCGGTGGCGTCGGATGTCGGCTGTGATGCGCGAGAGGTCCTCATCGGCCGCGACACGCGCCTTGCGCATGCCCTCCGCCTCGCGCCGCACCTCGTTGAGTTGGCCGTAGAGTGCCTTGAGCCGCGACTCGGTTTCTGAACGCTGAGCGCTCAGTGACTCGAGCTCACCGCCGCGAGAAGCACTGCGCGTCTCGGACTGGTGCAGCTTCTGCCGAAGCTCGGAGAGACGGGCGATGAGGTTCTTGCCCTTCTCTTCCAACAGGAGCAGACCGGCATCGAGCCGCTCGAGGATCGACTGCATGCGGCGGCGCTGCTCAGACAGGTCGCCAACGAACAGCCCCTTCTCCTCAAGAAGCGACTGGAACTTCGCGAGCTCCTTTTCCTTCTCGGCAAGACGGTAGCGGGACAGATCTACCGTAGCGTCGGCTTCCTTCTCCCGCTTGGCGATCTCGTCCCACTCGGCTTGCAGGCGTCGAAGGTCATCAACGGCCAATGCGAGATCGAGTTCGCGCAACTCCGCAACGAGACCGACGTGCTGCTGGGCCTTGCTCGCCTGACGCTCGAGCGGTCGGAGCTGCCGGTCGATCTCCGCTGCGATGTCGCGAGCGCGAGCCAGGTGCGCATCCATCGTCGAGAGCTTGCGCAGCGCGCGCTCTTTGCGCTTCTTGTGCTTGAGAACGCCGGCGGCCTCCTCGATGAGCGAACGGCGCTCTTCAGGCCTCGAGTTCAGGACCTCGTCGAGACGGCCTTGGCTGATGATCGAGTGTGTATCGCGGCCAAGCCCGGAGTCATGCAGCAGATCCTGCACGTCCATGAGCCGGGCAGGAGCGTTGTTGATGAGGTACTCGGACTCGCCGTTGCGATACATCCGGCGCGAAATCGTGACCTCAGTGAACTCGAGCGGAAGCGTTCCATCCGAGTTGTCGAGCACGAGATCGACTTCGGCGACACCCACAGCCTGCCTCGCCGATGAACCGGCGAAGATGACGTCTTCCATCGCCGCACCGCGCAGTTGCTTCGCGGACTGCTCGCCAAGCACCCAGAGAATGGCGTCGGAAACGTTCGACTTGCCCGAACCGTTGGGGCCGACAACGACGGTCACACCCGGTTCGAGCTGCAGAACGCTTCTATCCGCGAAGGACTTGAACCCCTTGAGTGTGAGTGATTTGAGGTGCACGTTCCCCCTACAAAAGTGCTGGTGACGGGCGCGCCCAGACGAGGTGCGCGGGCGTCGGAAAGTGTATCACAGCGCCCGGTCCTTTCAGGCTCGGATCGAGCCCTTCCCCGAGCCACGCGAGCGGCGCCGAGCGAGCTTCTTCAGCCCGGCGGCGGCAGCTGCGGCTTCTGCCTCGCGCTTCGTGCGACCGACCCCGCTGCCGATCCGCTTGTCGTCCACGAACACCTCCACCGAGAAGGTGCGATCGTGGGGAGGACCTTCCTCGCCCACCGTTCGATACTCCGGGCTCGCACCCTTGGCTTGTACGAGTTCTTGAAGGGCGGACTTGGGGTTCTCGGGCGAATCAGCGGTCTCCTCGGTGATGAGATGTCCCAGCGTCTCAAGGACCCACTCCCGAGCCGCGTCGATCCCGGCATCGAGATAGATGGCGGCGGTCAGCGCCTCGAAGGTGTTTTCGAGGGCGGACTTCAGGCCGCGTCCACCGGTACCGCGCTCGCTGCGTCCCACGATGATGGCATCGGCCAGACCTAGGTCGCGTGCAGCGGCAGACAACACGCTTCCGGCCACGAGGGAGACCTTGATGCGGGTCATTCCGCCTTCGCGCATGTCCGGAAACCGCTTGAAGGTCTCCTCGGCGATGATGAAGCCGAGCAGCGAATCACCCAGGAACTCGAGTCGCTCGTAGAACCCCTCGGCCCCGTTCTCGGCCGCGGAAGGGTGCGTGAGCGCCAGTCGCAGAAGCTCGCGATCGGCAAAACGCCTCCCGAGAATCTGCTCGGCGAGCATGAGACGCGCGTCGTCGTCACCACTGGGGTGCTGTGTGCGTTGACGCGGCACGAGACGCCCTTACGGCTTCGCGAGGATGAGCGTGGCGTTATGCCCACCGAAACCGAAGGAGTTGCTCATGGTCACGCCCAGATCGGTCGGCCGAGCCACACCCGGGACGTAGTCAAGGTCGCATGCGGGATCCGGCTCGGTGAGGTTGATGGTGGGTGGCACGAGGCTGTTCTCCATGGCGAGCACGCACACGGCGGCTTCTGCCGCACCGGCGCCCCCGAGCATGTGGCCCATCATCGACTTCGTCGAGCTGACGAGAGGCACGCTGGTGCCGAAGACAGCCTTGATGGCGTTGGTCTCGGCGATGTCACCGGCGTCGGTAGATGTGCCGTGGGCGTTGATGTAGCCGATGTCCGACGCGCTGACACCCGCCTGCGCCATGGCTTGGCGCATCGCGCGAATGGCGCCGTTGCCGTCAGGTGCAGGAGACGTGATGTGGTACGCATCCGCGGTCGCACCGTATCCGACGACCTCGGCGCGGATCTTCGCACCGCGCGCGACGGCGTGGTCCCAGTCCTCGAGCACCAGCAACCCGCCGCCCTCGGCGATGACGAATCCGTCGCGATTGACGTCCCACGGGCGCGACGCGCCCTGCGGATCGTCGTTGCGCGTGGAAAGCGCCCGTGCCGAAGCGAATCCTGCGACGCCCAGTGGCGTGACCCCGGCGTCAAAGCCTCCGGCGACGATCACATCGGCGTCACCGCGGCGAATCGCCTCGGCGGCCTCGCCGATGGCGTGGGAGCCGGTGGCGCACGCCGACACAGGCGCGTAGTTGATGCCTTTGAGGTTGTGGCGGATTGAGACGAGTCCCGCAGCAAGGTCGACGATCATCATCGGGACGACGAAGGGGCTGACGCGGCTGGGGCCTCGCTCGAGGAGGATGGAGTACTGCTCCTCCATGGTGCCGATGCCGCCTATGCCCGAGCCGATGATGCATCCGGCACGCGGAGCAAGCTCGTCGTCGATCTTAGACAGACCGGCGTCACGCAACGCCTCATCAGCCGCGACAACCGCGAACTGCTGGAATCGCGACATGCGACGCGCTTCCTTCGCAGTGACGAGGTCTCCCATGTCGAAGTCGGTGACGTACCCGGCAAACCGGGTCGTGTACTCGGATGCGTCAAAGTGCGTGATTGGTGAGATGCCGCTGCGACCGTTGGAGAGCGAGTCCCACATAGCATCACATCCCACACCCGTGGGAGTGACGACGCCGAGGCCGGTAACCGCGATGCGCTTCATCTTCTAGTCCTCCTCGGCCTGCGCGTACTCGACTTCCAGACGCTGCATGAGCTCGGCAACCGACGGCACGTCGTGAATACGGGCAGCTGCCGAGCCCGAGAACACCAGGCCCTGCTCAACATCGCCACCCTGCGCCATCTCCAGCTCGCTCATGATGCAGTACTCCTTATGGCACTCCTTGAGGCAACTGATGCACTTGGGGATAGCCGGGTAGTCCTCACGCTGCGTGCGCTCCCAGAAGGGATTCTTCAGGGCGCGACCCGGCAGTCCGACGGGGCTCTTGACCAGGACGATTTCGTCGGGTGTCGCGTCGACGTACATCTGCTTGAACGCCTCAGGGGCGGAGGATTCGACAGTAGCGGCAAAGCGGCTGCCCATCTGCACGCCGGCGGCGCCGAGTTCGAGCACTTCCTTGATATCGGAACCGGTGACAACGCCACCAGCGCCGATGACGGGGATCGTGACTGCCTCGACGATCTCCGGGAGAAGTTCCTTCATGTAGCGGTCGGTACCGAGGTGACCGCCGGCCTCGAAGCCTTCAACGACCACGGCCGATGCACCGAACTTCTCGGCGAGTTTGGCGACGCGCGCGCTGCCCACGATGGGAACCATGGGGACGCCGGCGTCCTTGCACCACGTGAACACGTCGCGCGAGAAGCCGGCTCCGGCGATGACGAGGTCGATACCCTCATCAAGCGCCGCCTGAACGAGCTCCTTGAACTTGCGAACCGCGACCATGATGTTGACGCCGACGACTCCACCCTGCGCGATGGCGCGTGCCTGCCGGATCTCCTCGCGAAGCTCGTCAACGGTCAGGCCGCTGCCGGCGATGATGCCGATGCCACCGGCGGCCGCGACAGCCCCGGCAAGAGGTGCAAGCGAGATGCGCACGGCCATACCGCCCTGCACTATGGGCAGGCGTGCCGTGCGTTCGCCGATCTTCAAGGAAGGCATATCCACGTCAGTAACGCACCTTTCGCGCGGGATCACTGGTGTGTGCGAGCACACCCGGCGACGGTCAATCCGCCGCCGGGTGGAGATTACGCACGACTAGCTGTTCGACGAGATGTAGTTCACTGCATCGCCGACGGACTTGATGTTCTCGGCTTCCTCATCGGGAATCGAGATGCCGAACTCCTCTTCAAGCGCCATGACAAGCTCAACGATGTCGAGCGAGTCCGCACCGAGGTCATCGACGAACGATGCGTCCTCGTTGACGTCATCCTCATCGACACTGAGCTGCTCGACGATGACAGCCTTTACCTTCTCAAGCAGTTCTTCACGCTCCATACAGCACACTTCCCTCCTCCGGTACCGGATCCAAACGCACAGGGGCTGCAAGGCCCCGGATGCACTATGAGAATGTCATACCACCATCGACCGCAAGCGTCTGCCCGGTCACGTATGACGCCTCGTCACTCGCGAGAAACGCGATGGCCGACGCAACGTCGTCAACGGCGCCGAATCGCTTCATCGAGATGGTCGCCAGCGCACCTTCGCGCGCGGCTTCGGGCAACTCCGCGGTCATGTCGGTCTCGATGAAGCCCGGAGCGACCGCGTTGACGCGCACTCCCCTGCCGGCAAGTTCGCGTGCGACGCTCTTGGTGAGTCCGACAACTCCGGCCTTCGCAGCCGCGTAGTTGGCTTGCCCCGCGTTGCCGACAAGCCCGACTACGCTCGTCACGTTGACGATGGAGCCGCTGCGCTGCTTCATCATGACCTTGGAAGCGGCCCGAGTGACGTTGAAGACGCCGGTGAGATTCGTTGCGATGACCGCGCCCCAGTCCTCATCGGACATGCGGACAAGCAACCCGTCGCGGGTGATCCCCGCGTTGTTGATGACGACATCGAGTGCGCCGAGCTCTGCGATCGTGGAGTCGACCAGCGCAAGCGCCGCCGCCGAGTCGCTGACGTCACCCTGCAGTGCGACTGCGCGCCCGCCCAGAGCGACGATGCTTTCGACGACCGCGTCCGCAGAGGCCTTGGAGCCCGCGTAGTTCACCGCGACTGCGGCTCCGTCGGCGGCCAGACGCAGCGCGATAGCCGCGCCGATGCCACGGGACGCGCCGGTGACCAACGCCACCTTGCCGGAAAGATCAGGCATCCGAAGCGACCTCCTCAACGACCATCTCCAGGTCGGCTGATTCTATTGCGATGGCGGTGACACCGTCCACGCGCTTCGCCAGTCCGGTGAGCACCGCGCCCGGTCCGGCCTCGATGATTGTGATCGGACCTTCGGAGGCCAAAGCGGCGACCGTCTCGGTCCAGCGTACCGGCGACGTGATCTGCATGATGAGGCGAGCCCGAATCACCTCTGCGTCCGTAGCAGGCGTCGGGTCCGTGTTCTGAAGAACCGGGATGTGGGCGTTCGAGAAGGCGGCGCCCGCCAAAATTTCGGAGAACGCCGATCGGGCGGATTCCATGAGTGGCGAGTGGAATGGCCCCGCGACGGCAAGCGGCACCACCCGACGGGCCCCTGATTCGAGGAGTGCATCAGTAGCAGCAGCGATACCGTCGGTGCTGCCGGAGATGACAACCTGACCGGGTGCATTGTCGTTGGCGACCCACACGTCGTTGATCTCGGCGATAGCCGCGGAGATGGTGGCGCCGTCAAGCCCGAGCACCGCGGACATGCCACCGGGGGTGGCAGCTGCGGTACTCGCCATCAGCTTGCTGCGCTCCACGACGAGCTCGAGTCCGGCCTCCGGAGAGAAGACGCCGGCAACGGCCAGCGCGGCGATCTCGCCAAGCGAATGTCCTGCGACGGCAGCCGGGTGGATGCCACTGGAGATCAGTGTCACGCCCCACGCCCAGTCAGCGAGGTAGAGCAGCGGTTGCGCGATGCGTGTATCGGAGAGGTCCTCCGTCTCGCCCAAGCGTGCGACGGACGAGAGCTCGATACCCGACAACGCCTCTGCGGCGTCGAGCAGACGCTCGAGAGATTCGAGCTCGGGAACGCCATCAAGCATGCCCGCGCTCTGGGAGCCTTGTCCGGGGAATACGAATGCGGTCTTAGCAGGCACGCGACTACCCCGCGTCCGACAGCGATCCGAGCCGCGACATGACGTCCTCGGCCTCTGCCAGGAGCTCTGCGACGATGTCGGCCGCAGGCAGAACGTCGCAAACGAGCGCGGCGGCCTGGCCGGCCATCAGCGACCCCATGTCGGTATCGCCCTCGCGCATGGCCAGCGCAAGCTTCCCAGCGCCGAGAGCCTCGATCTCCTCGGGCTTGTTCTCGCGATCGAGCTCCATGATGGCCCGGGAGAGTCTGTTCTTGAGTACGCGTACAGGGTGCCCGGTGGAGCGGCCCGTTACCACGGTGTCGCGGTCCTTGGCCTTGACGACCTGGGCCTTGACGTCCGGATGGATGGTGCACTCCGTTGCGCACATGAAGCGGGTACCGATCTGAACACCCTCGGCACCCAACGCGAAGGCGGCAGCGACGCCGCGTCCGTCCGCGATGCCACCGGCTGCGATGACGGGAATCGACACGGCATCAGCGAGCTGGGGAGTGAGGACCATCGTCGTCAACTCGCCGATATGCCCGCCGGCTTCCATACCCTCGCCGATGACGGCGTCTGCGCCGATGGACTCCATGCGCTTCGCAAGAGCCACCGACGGCACGACGGTAAGCACCTTGATGCCCGCACCCTTGAGCCCGGCCATGTACTTGCCGGGATTGCCGGCGCCGGTGGTGACGGCGTGAACGCGTTCCTGAATGACCATCTCGACCAGTTCGTCGATGTGAGGGGTGAGCAACATGAGGTTCACGCCGAACGGTTTGTCGGTGAGCTCCTTGGCGCGTCGTATCTCGCCGCGAAGAATCTCGGTCGGCATGTGGCCGGCACCGATGATGCCGATCCCGCCCGCGTTGCTGACCGCCGCCGCGAGTTCCGCGGTCGCGGTCCAGGCCATCCCGCCCTGAATGATGGGATGCTCGATGCCCAACAGCTCGGTGAGCCGGGTGCGCAGCGCCATGAAGCCTATGCCTCCTCGTTCGGTACAGACATCGTCCAACGAATCACGGCGGCGCCCCACGTGAGGCCCGCGCCGAATCCGACGAGCGCAAGCAGGTCGCCGGGCGCGAGTCGCCCGCTAGTATACAGGTCGTCCAGGGCCATCGGTATCGACGCAGACGAGGTGTTTCCGGTGTGTGCCAAGTTGCAGTACACACGCTCATCCTCAATCCCCAGCCGCTCCTCGATCGTCTGGATGATGCGCTGATTCGCCTGATGCGGCACGAGCCAGCGCAGGTCGTCGAGGGTGTGGCCGGAGGCTTCAAGAACCTCGTTCGTCGCGCGCGGAATCACCCGTACCGCGAACTTGAACACCTCACTGCCATTCATCTTCACGTACTGCTGATGATCGTCGATCAGTTCGTGGGTTATCGGCTGAGTCGCGCCACCGGCGGGCATGATCAAGTGCTCTGCGCCGGTCCCATCGGCCCCGAGCACGATCGACTCGATGCCCGGTTCCTCGCTGACGCCCAAGACAACCGCGCCGGCGCCATCACCGAAGAGCACGCACGTCGAACGGTCGGTGAAGTCGATATAGCGGGTGAGCGCTTCGGTCCCGATGACGAGAACCTTGTTCGCTCGGCCGGATTCGATGACCGCAGTGCCGTACTGAAGACCGTAGATCCAGCTCGAGCAAGCTGCCATCAAATCGACGGCAGGGCACGTGAGGCCGAGCTTGGCCTGCGTAACGCACGCGGTGGACGGCATGATGTAGTCGGGACTCGTGGTGCCCAAGAGCAGCAAGTCGATGTCGTCGGGGCCAACACCGGCGCGATCCATGGCAATCCGGGCTGCGCGCGCAGCAAGATCCGAACACGTGTCGCCCTCGGCAACGACCCGCCGCTCGGCGATGCCGCTGCGGCTTCGGATCCACTCGTCGGATGTGTCGACCATGGTCTCGAGCTCGGCATTGGTCATGACCCGTTCGGGCAGGTACGAGCCGGTGCCTATGATCGTCGCGTGTCGTGTCATGAGGTGCGTGGTGTCTCCTTGTATCAAGTGCGGTGCGAAGGCGTGGTTGCACGCCCTGGGCCGCAAGTATCGGGGCAGTCTACCTGTGTGTCTTCCCTCAAAGAAGTACCGCTCAGTCTAGTTTGTCGCGACTGCTTCTGCGATGCGACCGGTGAGGTTCCCGCGGACGGCCTGCGCGGCGACGCGAATGGCGTTCTCCACAGCGACCTCGCCCGACGAGCCATGACCGATGATGCACACCCCATCGACTCCGAGGAGCGGGGCGCCACCGTAGGTATCGGGGTCCAAACGGCGCTTGAGATCGACCATGGCCGGCTTGAGTGTCGCCGCTGCGAGCCTGGTGAGCATGTTCGCCATCATCGCGTCCTTGACCTGCCCGAGCAGTACCTTGCTCGTACCCTCAAGCAGCTTGAGCGCGACATTGCCGGTGAAACCGTCGGTCACTATGACGTCTGCAGCGCCGGTCAACACGTCGCGTCCCTCGATGTTTCCGATAAAGGACGGCAGTGCCGCTGCGAGGAGAGCGTGGGCATCCTGTGCCAGCACGGAGCCCTTCGTTGCCTCCTCGCCGATGTTGAGCAACGCGACCCGTGGGGACGTGATGTCGAGCACGACGTTGGCGTAGGCCTCCCCCATCTCGGCGAATTGCAGGAGGTTCTCGGGTTTGCAGTCGGCGTTGGCGCCCACGTCGAGCAACACACACGGCGGACCGACGGTCGGTAGAACCGTGGCGATGGCAGGACGACTGACACCCTTGATGCGGCCCATGATCAGCGTTGCAGCCGCCATGGCTGCGCCGGTCGATCCCGCCGAGAAGAAGGCATCGGCGGTCCGCTCACGAACGAGCCTCGCACCCACGACGATAGAGGAGTCCTTCTTGGATCGCACCGCATTCGCCGGATGCTCATCCATGCCGATGACCTCTGTGGTCGACACCGCTTCAACACGACCGGGGAATCGAGCGGCGAACGGCTCAACGACGTCTGCGGGCCCGGTGAGCACGATGACGACATCGGCGAGCGAGCCAACGGCCCGCTCAACCCCACCGAGTATGCGACCGGGGGCGAAGTCCCCACCGATGGCGTCGACTACGACGCGTACGGTCCGCTCCGACATGTGAACTCCTCAGAAATCGACGTGATGATCGCGAGCGCATTCTACCAAGTGGCCCTCTGATCATGGTGCGGCACACGAAACGGTCGGCGCACCTGTGGGCACGCCGACCGTGTCACGCGTCTAGAGGGGTGACTGCAGGCCTCGACGACCGCAGTCTCACTCGTCGGGTCCGACTAATCGGTCTCGACGACTTCCTTGCCGTTGTAGTAGCCACAGTTGCCGCATACGCGGTGCGGAAGCTTGACTTCGTGGCACTGCGGGCACGTCGACTTGGCCGGAGCCTCGAGGACGTGAGAGGAACGGCGCGAGTTGGTCTTCGACCGGCCGGTCTTTCGCTTCGGAACAGCCATCTACCTTCAGATCCTTCCGCTTGGCACGTCAGCACGGTTAAGGGCTGCGTGCGTCATCTCAATGTCATTCGCCGACCGTGTCCGGTCGCACGAGCGACGATGATACCACGGGCAAATGCGGATGTGTACAGCCGACCTAATCCTCGTCGGCTGCCGGAGCAGTGAGCAGGTCCCCCAGCGAGGCGAAGGGATTGTCGGAATCGGGCTCCTCGTCGCAGCCGCACGGCTCGGTGTTCATGTCAGCACCGCACTCCGGGCAGATTCCCGCACAGTCGTCGGCGTGCAGCGGCGCGAAGGGCGCTTCAAGAACCAGCGCGCTCATGATCTCCGGGAGGATGTCGACGAAGCCTTCAGCGCCGATCTCCGCAAAGTCCTGCTCCTCGGGGATGTTCTCAGTATCGCCGGGGTGCACGAAATAGCCGTCGACGTCGGCCTCGATGACCAGTGGGAACTCGATGAGGCATCGTGCGCACGTAGCGACGGCATTCGCCACCACAGTGCCGAGTGCAACGACGCCCGTACCGCCGTTGGTGAGGGTGACGGTGAAGGATATCGGCTCGGTCAGCGCGAAGTGCTCGTCGCCGACGTCGAGCTCCGTGAGTGTGAGCGTATCGGACACGCTGATGCTCTCACCGAGCGTGTCGAGGATGCCTGCTATCTCGACCGGGTAGGACTCCATGGTGTTGGCCTCACGACGCGGGCGGACAGGAGCGCAGGTGCGCTACTGGCGCTGCCCACCGCCGCCACCGAGCTTGCCTTGGAGCCGATCACGGCCACGCTGCACAGCGGTGAGAAGCTTGCCGAGGTTGACCTCGAGATTCGCGAGCATCTCGTCGGCGTAGTCCTCTGCGCCCAGGCGAATCTCACGTTCCTGGGTGCGGGCCTTGTCAAGGATGTCCGCAGCCTGCGCCTCGGCCAGACGAACGACCTCTGTCTCGTTGGCGAGCGCCTGCGCGCGATCTCGTGCGTCCTCGAGAACCCGGTTAGCCTCTTTCTCGGCCTCCTCGAGCATCTCCTGGCGCTCCTTGACGATCCAGCGTGCCTGCTTGAGCTCGTCCGGATACTGCGCCCGGATCTCATCGACGATCTCGTAGACCTTCTCCTGGTCGACCATGCGAGTTCCCGTACGGAACGGGACGGTCCGAGAGTTATCAACGATCTCTTCGATGCGGTCGATCAGGGCCATGATGTCCATGAAAGCTGCCTCCCTAGCGGGGTTCGTTCATCTTGCGCTCAAGCGCATCGCATACGACGTCTGGTACAAGCCCACGCGCGGAACCACCGTGCCGGGCAATCTCCTTCACCGCTGACGAGCTAAGAAACATGTACTCCGGGATGGCCATGATGAACAGTGTCTCGACCTTGGAGTCGAGTCGCCAGTTCAAGGCGGCCATCTGGAACTCGCGCTCGAAGTCGGTCATCGCCCGCAACCCTTTCACGGCCACCGACGCCCCCACCTCATGAGCGAATTCTATCAATAGCGTATCAAAAGCCCGGACTGACACGTTTGAGAGGTGGGAAGTCGCGGTTTCGATGAACCCCACACGCTCCTCAACCGGGAACAAGGGCCCACCGTTCTTGGTCTTTGAGAACGCGACCCCGACCACAATCTCATCGAACAGCCCAGCTGCACGCTCGATGATGTCGAGGTGGCCGGAGGTTACCGGGTCAAAGGTGCCGGGAACGATGGCGCGCTTCACGTGGTGTGCTGCCCCCCTCGCACTGTCGCGATATCGACGTGCGTCTTGTTGTACGTCTTGGTCTTCTCCAACACGATCTGATCAGGCCAGTCGACCGAGACGTTTGATGCGTGCTCCCACACGATCAACGCTTCCTCAGTCAGCGACCCATGCTCGAGAAGGTCTCGGATGAATCCGACAACGGAAACCGGGTCAAGTCTATATGGAGGGTCGAGCAGAAGCAACGAATACGGACCGTTCGGGAGCGCGCCCCGCTGGGCCAACACAAGCGCGTCACCAGCGATGATGGTGGTCTCACCCGTGACGCCGAGCGCCGCGACGTTGGCACGCACGGCTGCCAGCGCGGTCTTCTCATGCTCGACCATGACAGCGTGGCTACAGCCCCTCGAGAGCGCCTCGAGTGCGAGAGCGCCGCTCCCTGCGAACGGGTCGAATACCGCACCTCCGCCGAGGTCCGCACCTGCCAGGGACGTCATCGAGCTGAACGTGGCCTCACGAACCCTGTCGGTCGTCGGCCTCGTTGTCAGGCCCGCTGGTGCCTTGAGAACACGCCCTCTGAATCTGCCGGCGATGATCCTCATCCACTACTCACCCACTTCCAGGCCTCTCGATACACACGCTTGGTCTCTGCAAGCAAGGGCCGATGCTCCGGTGACGTCAGGTGCGGATCGGAATCGATGATCTCCACGGCATCGGCACGCGCCTGTGCAATGAGTTCAGCGTGGTCGAGGACCGAGGCAAGCCGGAGTGCCGGCAGGCCGTGTTGGCGGTCGCCGAGGATGTGACCCTCACCCCGAAGACGCAGGTCGTGTTCGGCGAGAGCGAAACCATCCTCCGTCGATGCGATGGCCTGCATGCGCTCCTTGCCCTCGGCCGAGCGAGGATCGGCAAGCAGGTAGACTTCGCCCGGCTCCTCTCCCCGACCGACTCGCCCTCGGAGCTGGTGGAGCTGAGCGAGCCCGAATCGATCCGCATCCTCGATGATCATGACCGTCGCATTGGGCACATCGATGCCGACTTCGATCACCGTCGTGGCCACCAGCACGTCCACGACCCCGTCCCGAAACTCGCTCATCGTGCGCAGCTTCTCCGCAGAGCGCATCCGCCCGGTGAGCAGCCCGACGCGCAGGTCCGAGAACACCTGGCTGCTAAGGCGCTCCGCTTCGCGGTTGGCGGCCTTGGTGGCTGCGGCCGACTCTGACTCGTCAACCAGTGCGCACACGACAAACGCCTGCTGACCAGCGCGCACGGCGGCCCGCACCCGCTCGTATGCGCGGTCACGCTGCGCCGGCTTCAGCACCGTCGTGCGAACCGGTGCTCGCGAATTCGGCCTCTCGCGTAGATACGAAGGCTCAAGGTCGCCGTAGAGGGTCAGCGCGAGTGAACGAGGGATGGGCGTCGCGGTCATTACCAGCAGATCCGCACTCGCACCCTTGCCTCGGAGGCCGAGCCGCTGGTTGACGCCGAATCGGTGCTGTTCATCGACGATGGCGACAGAGAGTCGCTTGAACATCACACTGTCTTCGAGGAGTGCATGGGTGCCGAACGCGACGCTGAGCTCCCCTTCAGCGAGCCGTGTGAGTGTCTCCCGACGCTGTGCTGCCGGCGTCGAACCCGTGAGCAGGGCCCACGTCACGTTGGCGGCATCGAGAAGGGGGCCCACAGCGTTCGCGTACTGCTGGGCTAGTACCTCTGTGGGAGCCATCATCGCGCCCTGAGCTCCGGCATCCGCAGCGACCGCAAGCGCATGCGCAGCGATCACTGTCTTCCCCGTGCCGACATCGCCCAACAGCAGCCGATTCATGGGTCGCGGTTCGCTCATGTCGAAGAGAACCTCATGAATCGCCGCTATCTGATCACCGGTCAGGTCGAAACGGATGGCTCCGCGAAGCGCCGCAAGCGCCGCCCCGTCGAGCCGATGGGCGATGCCCGCCTGCTCGCGCGTGACACTATGGCGACGCATCCCCATGTAGAGCTGAAGTAGTAGCAGCTCGTCGTAGGTCAGCCGAAGCCTGGCCGCATCCGAATCGTGGCGAGTTGCCGGGAAGTGCACGTCACGCAGCGCGGCATGGAGTGGCACCAGCCCACGGCGCGACCTAAGCGCTGCGGGTATGTGGTCGCAGACATCTGAGTAGTCATCGACCACAGCGGCGACAAGGCGCCTGAGCCATGCGGTCGACAGACCCTCCGTGGCCGGATGGACCGGAAGAACCCGGCCGGCCTCGGCATCGTCTTGATCAGCGGCAAGTTTCTCGACGAAGGGGGTCTTGATTTGCTTGAAGCCGTAGTCGAGTTCCACTTTGCCCGCGAAAGCAACGCGGTCTCCCGCAGCGAACCGTTGCTGAATGTAGGGCTGGTTGAACCACACGCCGAGAAGCACGCCGGTGCCATCGACGATTGCGACCTCCGTGATCGTGAGTCGTGGACGAGGCTTCTTGACGCGGACCTCGTGCACGCGTCCAACGACGGTGACCTCACTGCCGGAACGAGCGTCTCGTAGCGTGGTGACGTCGGTCAGGTCGAGGTAGCGCATCGGATAGTGCCGAAGCAGCCCCCCGATGGTCGAGATGCCGAGTCTACTCAGGGCGGCCGCACGCGTGCCGTCGACGAACCTGGCGTCGGCGACGGGGGCCT
This sequence comes from Coriobacteriia bacterium, assembly GCA_013334745.1. Lineage (NCBI taxonomy): Bacteria > Bacillati > Actinomycetota > Coriobacteriia > Coriobacteriia bacterium. The sequence continues at coordinate 158,060 of JAAXWY010000001.1, read as the reverse complement.
CGTGAGCGGCAAGCCGGTACGCCCGGTCGCGAGTCTGGGCGTCGGGGCACATTCGCAGTTAGCTGGCCGGGTAGTAGGTGCAGCCGAGGGTTCCGGGGCCGGTGTAGACACCGATGACCGCACCGATCTCGCCATCTGCTTCCCACGCGACGTCCGCACCTGCGGCGGTGATGGCTGCTCGTAGCTCGTCAGCCGCAGTCGGAGTGCACGCATGGAGAAGGGCGATGCGCATACGACCGTTCGCCTTCGTGTCCGAGGCGACGTGCTCGGCGAGAGCCGCGATAGCCTGCTGCCGGCCGCGTACCTTCTTGAACGGCTCGATGATCCCGTCGTCGTTCACTCGGAGAACGGGCTTGATGTTGAGCAGTGAGGCGGCGAGCCCGGCGGCCTTTCCAGCACGGCCTCCCTTGACCAGGTTGTCGAGCGTGTCCAGGAGGAAGAACAGTCTGCACTCTGCGGACACAGCGAGCGCGCGAGCTTCGATAGCTGCAGCCTCCCCACCAGCGTCACGGACCTCGACTGCGGCCTTGACCATCAGCGCTGTGGCCTGGGACGCCTTCTTGCCGTCCACGACGCGAACCGGAACCGGCGAGGTCTTGGCGGCAAGCATCGCCGACTCGTAGGTACCGGATAGCGCAGCCGACAGATGAATCGAGACGATCTCCTCAACCCCGGAAGCTGCCAGGGCCTCGTACGCCGCAGTGAAATCAGCGGGTGAAGGCTGCGATGTGGTGGGAAGCGCCGAGAAGGACGCAAGCTTGGGATAGAACGCCTTGGGATCGAGATCGATCCAGTCGCGCACGTGTTCGTCGCCGAAATGGACGGTGAGCGGCACCATCGTCACGTTGAGTCCCGCAAGTATCTCAAGAGGCAGATCGCACGTGCTGTCCGTAACGATTCCGACGGCTGGCATGGGTCTCCTTACCTGAAGTTTGGATCGGCTATTCTGCCGACATGAGGACCGGGTAGAGCGGCTGTTCGCCGCGCAGGGCTTCGACGTCGATGCCTGGATTCGCTGCCTCGATCGCGTCGGCGAGTGCGGCAAGCGAGTCGTCATCGAAATCTTCGCCGGCAAGAAGCGTCAGAGTCTCCGCGCCGTCGGACAACAGAAGCGTAGCGAGTCCTGAAGCAACGGACGCCACATCATCGCCGACGATTTCGATCTCGTGGTCAGAGATGCCGATCACCTGGCCGGCCTTGATAGCGCCAGCCTTACCCTTGGCGTCCTTGACGGCGGTCGTAACCTCACCGGTGCGCACCGCTTGGGCAGCCTCGGTCATCTCAGCGACGATGGCCTCGGGATCTTCCTCGACCCCGTCGTAGCCCAGCATCGCCGAGAAGGCTTGGGGTACCGACGTCGTGGGCACAACGCCCACCGGCTTCTGGGCAACGGATGCCGCAGCCTGCGCAGCCATGATGATGTTCTTGTTGTTGGGAAGCACGATGACCGTCTTCGCCGGGACCTGTGCGATTGCGTCCGCGAGGTCCTTGGTCGAAGGGTTCATCGTCTGGCCGCCGCTCACGACCAGATCGACACCGAGCGAACCGAGAATCTCGGCGAGGCCCTCACCGGCGGCAACAGCAACGAATCCGACGGGCTTAAGCTCCTTGGGCGCTGCAGCCGACTTCTCCTTGGCAAGTCCCTCATCGCGATCTTGTGACTGCCGACGCATGTTGTGGATGTGAACGTCGGAAACCTCGCCGATGCCGGTCATATAGGCCAGCACGGATCCCGGGTCGTTGGTGTGCACGTGAACCTTGAACTCGCCGCCTGATCCGACGACGAGCTCGCTACCGCCGACACCAGCGACGTAGTCGTGGACCGCCTCGGAGTCGATACCTTCACCGAACAGCAGGAACTCCGTGCAATAGAGGTACTCATCGTCATCCCAGTCGTCGACAGGATCGACACTCAGGATGGGCGCCGACAACGAAGAGACGTCAGCGATGGCGATCTTCTCGCCCAACGCCGCGGCAACAAAGCCCTCAATGAGAATCGCAAGCCCGAAACCGCCGGCGTCGACGACACCGTTCTCCTTGAGGACGGGCAGAAGCTCAGGAGTTCGGCGTACGGAATCGAACGAAGCCGCCGACACCTGCCGAAGCGCGTCGGAGAGCTCAAGGTGCTGGTCGGCGGCGTGCCGTGCGGCTGTGGCCGCATCGCGCAGGACGGTGAGGATGGTGCCCTCGACCGGCTTGCGCACGGCCTGAAAGGCGACGGTGACGGAGCGCTCGAGCGCTGTAGCGAGGAGCTCGGAGTCTGCTGAGGCAGCACCGTCGATGCCCTCACACAAGCCCCGCAGTATCTGGCTCAGGATTACCCCGGAGTTGCCGCGTGCACCCATGAGAGATCCGTGGGTGATCGCGTGGCACGCGGCGGCGGTGTCGGCATCTGCCGGCAGAGCCGCTACCTCAGCGACGACCACGTCCATGGTGAGGGACATGTTGGTGCCGGTGTCTCCATCAGGAACGGGAAAGACGTTGAGCCGGTTGACTTCTTCCTTGCGCTCTTTGAGTGCCGCGGCGGCCGACGAGACGAGCGTCGCGTAGAGAGATGTGGTCATGTGGTCAGCTCCGGTTCACTGGGCGCTTCGTACTTTGACGCCCTGGACGTGAACATCGACAGTGGCCACTTTCACGTCGGCCATGTTGGTCAGTACGTATCGAACCCTATCAGCGAGGTTATGGGAGACCTCCGTCAGGTTCGTGCCGAACTCGATGACGACGAAGAGGTCCACGTGCACGCCGTCCTCCTCGGTGACGATCTTGATGCCCTTGCGCAGCTTAGCGGCCGGGAGCAACTGAGCGACTCCGTCACGGAGTGAGGGACTCGCCATACCAACGACCCCGTAGCTCTCCAAGCACGCATAGCCCGCGAGATCCATCAGGACGTCGTTGGCGATCTGGACTGTGCCGGCGACACGAGATGCCATCATCTACTCCTCTTCGGATGCGGACTCGGGTAGTGCGCTCAGGTCTTCAAGCAACGATCCGACCGCAACGTCATGCATGACAGCGACCTCGCGGATGCTCTCCATTCCCGCCGCCAAACAAGACGGGCAAGCAAGCCCGTGACGATCAAAAACGTCAGCGGCACCGTCTTTGAAGGCGAGGACATCCTTGATGAGCGTGTCCGGCGTGATACGGTCCATAGCGCGCCCTCCCCTCGCCGTTCGACAGACGATGGAGCAAGTATAGCCGAGGTGCCAACCCGCTCAAGACAACGCGCCGAGGCGCCGAGCCCTTGTTGCTTCCGACAGGCCTGTGGTAGCATTGCCTGCGTTTTGCACCCGATAGAAACGAGAACGGTCGATCACTCGTCGGCCGAGCAACGAACGAGGAGTCTACTGATGTCGAAGGTCTGCGCAGTCTGTGGCAAGCATCCGGTGGCCGGACGCAACGTCAGCCACTCGCACCGTGTCACCAACCGTATGTTCCGACCGAACATCCAGAAGGTCACCGCGGTCATCAAGGGTCACGTCAAGAAGGTCAACGTGTGCACCAAGTGCATGAAGGCCGGCAAGGTCACCCGCGCGTAACCGCTCTTCGCTAGCGATTCACTCCGACGGCCGTCCCACTGGGGCGGCCGTCGTGTCTTCAGGCTCGAAGGTCGATGCATCGGCCGCCGCCTCACCGGACTGCTCGACCACGTGCAGAAGTGCGCGCACCGCACGCGGGTCGAACTGCGAGCCTGAGCGCCGCTCCAGCTCCACAACCGCCTCGGCGTGAGAGAGTCCTCGTCGATACGGTCGGCGTGACGTCATCGCCACATAGGCATCAGCAACGGCGAGGATCCGGGCACCCAGCGGGATATCAGAGCCGGCCAGACCCGCCACGTACCCGGAGCCATCGAAGTGCTCGTGATGGTGGTAGACGAGCGGCAGAACATCACGCAGGGACGCCGACTCGGCGAGAATCTCGGAGGCGATGATCGGGTGGAGCTTGAGCATGGCCCACTCCGACGTCGAGAGCGGGCGGTCCGCCGCACCCACGACGGTTCCGGTCGCAGACATCCCGACGTCACGCAGCATCGCCGCGATGCGCAGTGCGGCTGCATCGTCTGCCGACAGGCCGTAGTACGCTGACATTGCCTCGCACAACTCAACGACCCGGTCCGTTCCACCGCGGGCGTACGGGTCGCGAGTCTCGAGCGCGACAGAGAGCGACCGAAGCGTATCGAAGTAGAGATCCTTGGACTCATGCGAGGTCCACGCCCGTCGCAAGGATGCCACCACCACACGCGCAAGAGCCTGCAAGGACTCAAGGTGGCGGGCGGATAGGCGGGCGTGAAACACCGCACTGCCGACGCACAGCACGCCCAGCACCGACTCCTCATCGGCAAGCGGAACGCACACCGCCGAGCGGATCCCGTGGCGACGGCTCCTGACTCCTGCATCCTTGAGGTCCTCGATTACGACGGGCTGCTGACTCGCTAGAACCCAGCCGGCAATCCCGTCGCCTTCGGCGACGTCGGTGTTGATGACGATGTCGTCGGGAAGGCCTCGGGCCGCAGCGATGTGCATCCGGTGCGTCGGCTCATCAAGGAGCATAATGCTGCCCGTCTGGGCCGAGGACAGTTGCATGGCACGGTCAAGGGCGGTGGCCAGAACATCGTCGGGGTCGAGAATCGTTGCAAGCTGGGCACAGGCGCGCGTGAGCATCTTGGCCGCACGAGCTTCGAGCCGTGCGACGTGAACGACCAGGGCCCCGGCGAGCGATCCACGAAGGGTCGCCATGGCCGACTCGATATCCTCACGGTTAGGTTGCTCGGGGCCGGAGAAGTCAACGAACGCCATCCCACGAACGTCCGTATCGTCCAACGCGAGCGCATAGCGCCACTCAGGACGAGTTGGGTCCCATTCATGACCACCCTCAATGGTTGCAAGCGCCCCGGCCGGTGTATCAAGCGCGAGCTTGGCGAGGCCACTGGTGGAGGGAATAGGCGTCTGCGCGGGGCTGACATCGCCCACGGACTCGACGAAGCGTAACGTGGACGTGGCCGGGTCATCCAGCCACAGATGGGCGCTGAGCACGTTGCCGGCTGCCCCTGCGGACTCCAGCAGTGCTGAGAGCACCTCCGGCGTGCGCAACGCGGCAGGAAGTCGTACAGGGGACACGTGGTGCTGGGCGACCTCCTCGACGACCGGCGGATCGTCGGACGCCACAGCGTCATTGTCGACACCGGAATCGGATGGAGGTAGCGCCGAGAAGGCTTCTCGGCGAGCATCCAGACCCACTGACGGCTCCACATCCCCAGCCGCCACCGCAAATGCAGGCTGGACCGACTGCGTCGATGCCGCAAACATCGCCACGACCGCGATTGCGGCGAAACACGCCGCTACGACTGCGAGTACCTGCGAATGTGCAACAACCGCAAGGGCACCACAGGCGATGGTGCCAACGATGAGTGCGGCTATCGAGTGACGTAACGAGCGATTCATGTGCGCAGCCCAGTCTGCCGAGCGCTCCAGTCGTTCGGAGTATACGCTGCTCTACCCTCGGCTGGCGGAGAAGACGGCCGCCGGAACCGATGTCTCGGGAGACATCACTATCACGGTACCTTGGTGAACCTGCACCTCAGCTCTGTCGTCGCCAGCGATGAGGTTGCTGATGCCACGCGCGGTCTCAGGTCCAAGCTCTGCTCGCGACAGCGGCCACCTCAGTCCACTGGCCGATACGAGCGCCACCCCACCCCACGCGATGATCGAGACGGTGGCACCTCTCCCCTTCAGGCGCACCCCGCGCTCACCGCGCCCGTCGAGCACCCACGCAGTCATGCCAGGTTCGATGATGCGTGGCGACATGTCCGCGGCCCCTGCGAGGGCCGCGAGTGCACCCATCCCGTGGTCGAGGCGTCCCCCAGAGACCGCCGTGACCGTGATGGCGGTCGCGCCGAGCCGTCGAGCCTCGACGATCGCCAGCTCAAGATCGGTGGCATCCTTCTCGGAGGGGAATCGCGTAACGGGCACGCCGAGACTCGCCAAGCGATCTACTGCGAGGGGCGTCGCGGAGTCCAGGTCGCCGACGAGGAGGTCGGGCGTCACCCCCGCTTCAAGACACAGATCGGCGCCACCGTCGACGGCGATGGTGAGGTCATGACCGACGCAGAGGCGCTCGATAAGCGCTGGCGTCCGGCCGTCTTCGCCCGCCGAACAGATGAGGAGCGCGTTCATGTCGCGCCGTGTTCGGTGCTGAGGGGTGAAGGCACGGCGCGCTCGATGGCGGGCAACACGACGCTCGCAACCGCGATTGAGAGTGCAATTGACGGAACGATGTAGCCCAGATTGTAGATCGCCGAGTAGAGCCAGATGGGTTGACCCGTCGGTGCGTTCTGGCCGAAGAAGACCATTCCGGATGTCCATGCCGCGAGGAATCTACCCGTCCCACCAAGGATGATGAATGGGATGCCGACAGCAGTGGCCCGGCCTCGGCCCGTGCCGAGAGCGGACAGGTACAGCGAGCTTCCCAGACCTGCGAGCCCGACTGCACCAAACGCCAGCGGGTAGTCCAGAAGCACCTGTATCGGCGCGACGAAGAAGGGCTCAATGAGGTAGTCGACGCAGCCGAACAACACTCCGGCAACCACACCGGGCACGACTCCGCGACGCAGCGCCAGCACGAGAATCGGCACCATCGATAGCGAAATGGTGCCGCCGGCGAAGTTGATAGGCAGCCTGACGGCGATGACACTGAGCACGGCACTGAGTGCAACGCACAGCGCAATTTCAACGAGAATCCGAGTTCTTTGCGATCGCACGCGCTCTCTCCTCATCGAGGTGCCGAGGGTACTCCGAGCTTAGCGGCGAACGGACGCTCGAGGCGTCAATCCGTCGTGCAGGCCCCGCATTACCGGAACCGTCATCTCGGTCGCGACGTTGCCGTCGCCTCTCAGCCGCCGCATTCCGGCAGCTCCCGACACGGTGTTCATTTGTCGTCTGATTGTCCCCCGGGGATCACGTGAACGCAACCGACCACGTCGCTGGGTTACCGCCTACGGAACTGCGGGGTTTCGGACGCCGAACACGCTCGCTATGCCCTGATACACAGCCCTCGCAACCTTGTCGGCCCATGCCGGGTCCTTGAAGCTGGCGAGATCCTCACGCGATGCAGTGGATCCGAGTGTGAGCCGGGTGTATGGCGATCCCGTGACGGAAAGCACAACGTCGGAGTTGCCTGCGGCCTGACGGGAGGTCATCCCCTGTCCCGCCAACGCGGAGGTGATCTGCGAAGAGAGGTTCTGCGAGGCAGTCGCGATGGTGGGCGCCACCGTCGAGTTCGGGTACGCAAGGGCCATACCGGGCGCGCCTGACGCAATAATGTCGAAACCAACGGCGACAGTGGGCGAGCCTTCCTTTGCTCGAAGCTGTCGCGCGGTCGCCGAACCCGTGGTCCCGGTATCCGTGATCGATCTGGTCGTGCGCACAGTCGCTCCGGATGCCTCCAGAAGTGACTGCAGTCGGCGAGTGACTTCAAGGGCTGTATCGGGCTGACCGGCGATTGGTGGCGCCGGGTCGAGAGTGATCTTCACGCCGTTGAGCGAGAAGGGAACCAGCGTCGCCGAGGTAGTCGTTGACGCCGTGGTGCCCGTTGCCACCGTGATCTTGATGATGTCCCCGGTGTGAACTGCCGCTCCGGCAGCAGGGTTCGTGAAGAGAACCGTGTCACTCGGCTGGTCCGAGAGCTGGGACTCGACCTGGACCTCCAGGCCCTTTTGCTCAAGCTGGCTCTTTGCGAGGGTAAGCCCCTGGCCGACTACATCCGGCATCGTGAACTCTTCCGTGCCCGCGGAAACCACGACCGTCACGGTCCCACCCCGCCTCAGCTCCGAGCCGGTCTCCGGTGACTGCGACAGTATGGTGTCGACCGGCAGCGTGGAGAATCTGCGATCCGACACCGTGAGCTTGAGTCCGACTGTCGCCAGGCGTTCCTTAGCCTCCTGCGTTTGAAGGCCGGCAACGGTAGGAACCTGGACGCGTGACCGAGCGGCTACAAACGCCGCGACACCCGCGGTAGCACCGCCGACGAGTAGCACAGCGAGCAACACCCACACGAGCCAGCGCGGCACAAGCGGCTTGCGCTTGGGCCGAATGCGATCGAGCCGACCCCCTTCGACGAGCACCGGGCCCTCTTCTGCCGGGACCGCGTTGGGAGCTGCAGCAAGCCACGCTGCCATCGCATCGTCCGCCTCGGCATCGGTCGGTGACCATGCCGAGGAACCCGGCGCGTCTCCGGCCTGCGAGAGCCACGCATCCATCTCGTCGACGGAGCCGACGGTCTTGGGTCCGGGCGGTGCGTCCGGTGCGGGTGATTCCGCCAGCGCGTCCTCGTGAACCGCAGTGTCGCTCCCTGCGGCAACGGGCTCATCCTGCGCGGGAGGCGCGGCCTCGGGCGGAGTGTCCGCCGAAGACGTGTCGCTCGCCGAGGGTTCGGTGCTGAAGAACGGTGAGTCCTGCGAGGGTGGGACGAGCGCCCCGGATCCAGCGTCGATTGCTGGAGAAGGTGGGGTGGCGGGCGTATCGTCATCAAATGCGTCGCCGAAGAGCGACGTGGGTTCAGGCGTCTTGTCCATACCGACTAGTGTATACGATGCGATGCGGCCATCGGGCTGGCATGTATGCTGCTTTTGTGAAGGTTCGTCCCGTCCGCATGTGGGTTGAAGGAGTACTCAAGAGCGATGGCTACTTATGACTTTCGCTGTAAGGCGTGCGATACCGAATTCGAAATCACGCGTTCAATGGGCTCGACAGACGATGTCTCCTGTCCTGAGTGCGGCTGCGAAGCGACCCGCGTATTCACGCCTGTTGGGGTCGCGTTCAAGGGTACGGGCTTCCACAACACCGACTACCGCCCGAAGCCACCATCGGAGGCGCCTTCTTGTCCTGCAGCCGACTCAGGTTCATGTGCTGGCTGCGCTTCTGCGGGCGACTAGCTCCGTCCACTCTCGACATACCGCTCCTGCAACACAAAGAGGACCCCGTAATGGGGTCCTCTTCATTTCTCGGCGGTGAAACAGGCGGGGCAGGACACGCGAGCGACTCGGGGCCGATTCCCGAAGGGCTGACCGGAGCTAGTCCATCCGGACCCAGAACTTCTCGGTGCCGGTGCGGTAGATCGTGTCGGTGAAACGCACGGTCTTGGAGCTTGCATCCATCGCGACCGAGTTGGTGCGCGATCCGGAGCCGAAGTACTTGACGCCACGCAGCATCTCGCCGTCGGTGACACCGGTCGCTATGAAGGCGGCTTCATCTGTAGCGACCAGGTCGTCCATGGTCAGGATGCCGTCGAGAAGCGGCGTGCCCATCTCGACCGCGCGGGCCTTCTCCTCCGGGCTGCGCCATGCGAAGCGGCCCATGAAGCAGCCGCCGATGCACTTCATGGCGGTACACGCCAAGACACCCTCAGGAGCTGCGCCGATTCCCAAATAGAGATGGATGCCCGTGCCCTCGATGGCGGTTGCGACTGCTCCGAAGACGTCGCCGTCGGAGATGAGTCGAATGCGGGCGCCCGCCTCTCGTACTTCCCGAATCAGGTCGACGTGCCGGTCACGCTCGAGAATGCATACGACGAGATCCTCAACGTCGCGCTTCAGCGCCTTCGCGACGTTACGAATGTTCTCGGTGGGTGATGCGTCGATGTGTACCGCCGAGGCCGCTTCGGGGCCGACGGCGATCTTGTTCATATAGGTATCGGGCGCGTGGAGCAGCGTGCCCTGAGGCGCGAATGCCAAGACCGCAAGCGAGTTGGACTGGCCGTACGCGGTGAGGTTGGTGCCCTCCAACGGATCGACCGCGATGTCGATGGCCTCTCCGCCACGACCGACCTTCTCGCCGATATAGAGCATTGGCGCCTCGTCGCGTTCGCCCTCTCCGATGACGATGGTGCCCGAGATGTCGACGTCGTTGAACGCGGCCCGCATGCCCTCGACAGCAGCGTCGTCCGCCGCGTGCTTATCGCCTTTACCCATCCAGCGACCTGCCGCCAGCGCGGCGGCCTCGGTGACCTCGAGCATCTCAACGATACGGGTGTTGCGCATGTTGCCTCCCTCGTGACGTCCGCAAGCGTGGTGCGGACGGTGCCGGACTACCTGAGCCGTACAAGACGGGCGGCAAAATGCCCGTCAGGTCCGTCGGGTTCTTGAATGGACTGGAACCAACCCTCGGACGCAACGCAGTGCTGCCACTCGTCCGGGACATCCGCGCGCACGGTATCAAGCGCGAACCCTCTCCCCTGCTCACTCGCCAAGAACGCGCTCACGACGTCGGAGTTCTCCTGGTTCGCAAGCGTGCAGGTGGAGTACACCACGAAACCTCCGGGACGAACAAGGGTCGCCGCGGTCGCCAAAAGACGCGATCCGAGTGCTGCCAGCGCGGCTACATCTTCTGGCGTGACGCGCCATCTCTTCTCCGGATGGCGCCGCAATGTACCCAGTCCCGAGCAGGGTGCGTCGATCAGCACCCGATCGGCCGTTCCTGGTCCGACCAAGGCCGAAACCGCAACGATGTCGGTGGCATCAGCAGTGTGCGCCATCACGCCGGGCACCCCGAGCTTCCTCATCCGCTCTGCCAGCAGACGTGTCTTGAAGTCGTGGTTGTCAATGGTGTGGAGCTGGCAGCTGCCGCCTGCGGCAACCGCTGCGGACTGCATGAGCAGCGTCTTGGTGCCCCTGCCCGCGCCGATCTCCACGACTGTGGACCCCGGAGCCGGCGCAACAAGACGAGCGACAAGTTGTGCCGCGGCGTCAACGGCAATAGCCTTGCCGGAGGCCAGCGTGGCGCCGCGGACGGCGTGCCCCGCCTCGCTGGCTCTGAGGCAGCCCTTCACCGGACACCGCGACGGCTTCGCGTGCTCCTGCTCGAGCAGGAGCACCACCTCGTCGAGTGATGAGCGGAACGGGTTCGCGGCCAGGAACAGCGGAGCCGGTTGATTGTCGGCGTCCATCGTCAGTGCGGCAGTGTCGCGTCCGAGCTCCGCGATCCAAAGGGCTGCAATCCACTCGGGATGGGCGTTCAGTCTGGCCAGTGCTGCATCGTCATGCGCAGGATCGCCCCATGGGAACGCGGGCGCTTCCTGGGCGACGCGGCGCAGGACCGCGTTGGCGAGTCCCGAGGCCTGGGGACGAACGGTCTTGACCAACTCCACGCCTTGATGGACTGCAGCTCGATCCTCGGTGTGCAGGAACACGATCTCGTAGGTGGCAACCTGAAGCGCGTCTCTGATCCGCGGCTCAAGGCGCTTGCCGGTGTGGCAGCGGTCGATGATTTCATCGAGTGTGCCGCTGGTCTGTAGCGCGCCGTAAGCGAGCCGAGTGGCGAACGAGGCGTCCTCAGCCGAAAGGCTCGTACGACCCAGCGCGGCAGACAGCACCTCGTGGCCGTACGACTGCGACTCCCGAACTCGGGTCAGAACCTCTCTCGCGAGCTTGCGCGCTGCCGATGCCGGCATCAGGCACCGGTCCAGGTGAGACTCGAACCCTGTTGCAGGCCTCGTGCCCAGTCGGCCGCCGCCATCGACCTCTTCCCATCAGGCTTGATGCGTTCAAGAAGCAGTGAGCCGCCCTGCAGGGAGATCACGAGTCCCTCCTTGGATGCACGGACTGCGCCGGGCGCCGCGAGATCATGATCAACCGGCGTTTCGATCATGCGTGCCGAGAGAACAGTCACGGGCCGTCCTGTGATCGAGATGCGGCATGGAGCCGCGTCCGAGGATGCCCGCACTCTGCGCAACGCATCCGGTGCGCTCATCTCGGGCTCGATCAACACGTCGCCCTTCGAGATCTTCTCGGCGTACGTGACGAGCGACTCGTCCTGCTCGACCCACGTGAGTTCAGGTGAGCCGAGTTTCGCAAGGCACGCAGTGAGTTCACGGGCACCGAGCATTGCGAGCTGGTGGGAAAGGTCGTCTGAATCCGCCTCACCGATCGTGACGGACGCCTGAGAGCAGTACGGCCCTGTATCGAGGCCGGCCTCCATACGCATGATGGAGACGCCAGCCAGCTCATCGCCCGCGAGGATGGCCCGCTGGATCGGCGCAGCGCCACGCCAACGGGGCAGGAGCGAGGCGTGCACGTTGATCGCGCCGTGTACGGCCACATCCAACACGGTTTGCGGAAGGATCGCACCGTACGCCGCGACCACAAGGACGTCCGGGGTCAGACTCGCGAGCGCTTCGACGACCTCGGGCGCCTTGAGAGACGACGGCTGCACGACCGGCAGCCCTGCCGAGAGGGCGGCTTCCTTCACTGCAGACGGGCGAACAGCACGCCCTCTGCCGGACGCGGCATCGGGTCGAGTGTAGACGGCAACAACCTCGTGGTTTTCGGCGAGTGACTCAAGCGTCGGTACGGCGAAAGTCGGCGTGCCCATGAAGACGACGCGCATTCCTGTTCCCCCTGTGCTCAGTGGCGTCAGATCGACACGTCGCCCGGCTGCGCGCCGGCATCTCGCGCCTCGCGGTAGCGCCGCAGCGCCGCCTTTCGCTCCTCGGCGGTGGCACGATCGATGATCAGCACACCGTCGAGATGATCGATCTCGTGCTGGAGCAGGCGTGCGTGCAGCCCCTCCGCCTCCAAGACGACGGGCGACCCCTTCATGCTGACGGCCTCACAGACCACCCGTACGGGACGCTCGACCGCGACCGTGATTCCCGGAAGCGAGAGACAGCCCTCGTCGTCGACCTCGAGTTCGTCGCCGGTCTCAATGATCCGCGGGTTGCACAAGGCGATCGGGTTGCCCTCGTCCTCGAGGTCGTACACGATCACGCGCTTGAGCACACCGATCTGAGGCGCCGCAATGCCGATGCCTGGAGCCTCGTACATGGCCTTCGCCATGGTGCGACACAGGTCGACGAGACTGTTGTCGTTCTGTGGGTCGACAGGCGCCGCGTGCTGCTTGAGCGCGGGACTGGGGTGGGTAAGCACATCCATCGAAGAGTAGTCCTTCGCTTGTGATCGGTTAACGAGCGCGTCCATGCGTACGCACATGACTGCAGCAATCATACCAGCCAGATGCGTCCGGAATGGGTCGGCCGTGGTGGTGCGAACGTCCCTACAAGAGGTCGAGTGGGTCGACATCGGCCGTCACGGTCACCTCGGCGGGGCTCTTGAGAGCGCCCAGTGCATGGCTCACCACTCCCGACACGGCCGCGCCCTCAGGCGCCTTGACCAGCACGTGCCAGCGCCACACGCCCTTGATTCGGGAGATGGGTGCGGGGCTCGGTCCCAAGATGCTCGAGCCGACAGGCAGTGAAGATTCGAGCGAAGCAGCGACTCGTGCGGCAAAATCCGCGACGACACCCGCATCCTTGCCCCATATCAGGACGTTGACGAGGCGCCCGAACGGCGGGTAGCCGAGCTCAGTTCGCTCAGACGCCTCCTGTGTGTAGAAGACGGAGGGGTCGTGTGCGGCCGCCGCCCGGATGGCGGGATGATCCGGCCAGTACGTTTGGACGATGACCCGACCTTCGTCCGAGCCACGCCCTGCACGACCGGCTACCTGCTCAAGGAGTTGGTAGGTCCGCTCACCGGCTCGGAAATCGGGCATGTGAAGTGTCGTGTCAGCGTTGATGACGCCGACAAGTGTCACCTCGGGGTAGTCGAGCCCTTTGGCGATCATCTGGGTACCGAGGAGAATGCCGCTTTCGAGGGCCTCGAACGCCAGCAGAGCCTTCTCATGCCCTCCCTTGCCCCGAGTCGTGTCCGCGTCCATTCGCACGATGGGAAGACCCTCGACGATTCCGGCGAGATCAGACTCGACCCGCTGGGTTCCGGCACCGAATTGGCGTAAGTAGGGACTGCTGCAACGAGGGCAGACAGCAGGCACGGGATGAACCGCACCACAGTGATGGCACTGGAGTCGCGTGCCGACCTCGTGGTACGTGAGTGAAACCGCGCACTCCTCGCACTCCGGCACGAATCCGCATTCCCGGCACAGGAGGAAGGATGCGAACCCTCGTCTGTTGAGAAACAGCACGGCCTTGCTACCTGCGGCAGCAACCTGCTGAAGCGCTGCGATCAATGGGCGCGAGAACATGGAACGGTGTCCCGCCTCGAACTCGGCAGCCATGTCGACGACTGTGACCGGCGGCAGCGGACGCCCTGTGACCCGGGCAGGAAGCGCGACGCGTTTCCACTCGCCCGTATCGCATCGGTGCCTCGACTCCATGGATGGGCTCGCGCTGCCCAGAACGACTACTGCGCCGGTGAGCTTCGCCATCTGCGCCGCGACGTCCCGAGCGTGATATCTCGGTGCGGAGCTCTGCTTGTAGCTGGACTCGTGTTCCTCGTCGATGACGATGAGCCGCAGGTCCGACAGTGGAGCAAAGATTGCCGACCGGGCGCCAACGACGACCGACGCTTCCCCGCGCCGGGTCAAATCCCACTGGTCGTAGCGCTCTCCTGCGGACAACCGTGAATGAAGAACGGCCACCTCGCCTCCGAAGCGCGACCGGAAACGGCCCACCGTCTGGGGTGTCAGCGAGATTTCAGGCACGAGCACGCATGCGGTACCCCCGCTGAGGCGAACCGCCTCGATTGCTTGCAAGTACACTTCGGTCTTTCCAGAGCCCGTCACGCCGTCTACGACGATGACCCCACCCGCACGGGCTTCAAGCGCCTCGCTGATGGCCTGAAGCGCGTCGGCCTGTCCCGCAGTGAGCTCTGTGTGACGCGGGGCGGCCTTCTCCCGCACCAGAGGATCGCGAAATCGCCTGCGCCGCTCGACCACAACCGCGCCTGCGACTTCGAGTCGCTTGAGGGCGCCGTCGATGCTTCCCAGATCCGCAGCGAGTTCCGCTGCGCGGCAGGGTCCCGCGGTCAGGGCCTCCAAGACGGCCCTTTGCATGGTCGCGCGGGTTCCCGGCACGAAGTCGCTCGGTTGGTCAGGCAGCCGAATCCAGCGGTCATCCACCGGACCTGCGCCGGCCCTGCGAAGCTCCCAGTCGCCGGTCTTGGATCGCACTGCCCGTGGCGCGCCGCCCGGCGGCATGAAGAGCCGCAAGGCCTCGGAGAGCGGGCAGAGGTAGGTGTCGGAAATCCAGTGCGCGAGCGCCGGCGCGTACTCCCCGAAGTACCCGGCGCCCAGCACCGCACGCAGAGGCTTGAGCCGCGGGAAGTCACTGTGGTCCGTCACTCCCACGACGTAGCCAACAACGGGCCGGTTAGCGAAGTCGACCAGGACGCAGTGGCCTACACCGACCTCACCGAGCTCCTCGGGGACGAGGTAGTCGAACGGCGTGTCGAGTTGCCGTGTTGCCACGTCCACGATGACCTGCGCGACCGCCATACGACCTCCTCTCCGACCACACGAACCCTGCGGACAAGCATACAGAAGGCCACCGACACCCTTGCGAGTGCCGGTGGCCGTTGTTTCGAGTGCGCGAAGCTCTACTAGGCGTGAAGACCCGCGGCGGCCGCGAGTTGGTCGGCGCGATCCGTGCGCTCCCACGTGAAGTCCTTGTCCGTGCGGCCGAAGTGGCCGTACGCCGAGGTCTTGCGGTAGATCGGTCGACGCAGATCGAGGTCGCGGATGATCGCACCAGGACGAAGGTCGAAGACCTGGTTGACAGCCTCTTCGATGCGCTCGACAGGCACCTTCTCGGTGCCGAACGTCTCGACCATGACCGAAAGCGGGTGCGCCACGCCTATGGCGTAGGCGAGCTGGATCTCGGCACGGTCCGCAAGACCGGCGGCCACGATGTTCTTGGCGACCCAGCGCGCGGCGTATGCGGCGGAGCGGTCGACCTTGGTCGCATCCTTGCCCGAGAACGCGCCGCCACCGTGACGGCCCATGCCACCGTACGTGTCGACGATGATCTTGCGTCCGGTGAGGCCGGTGTCGCCCATGGGACCGCCGATGACGAAGCGTCCGGTGGGGTTCACGAAGATCTCGGCGTCCTTGTACTCGAGGCCTTCAAGCTCGAAAACCGGCCTGATAACGTTCTCGATGAGGTCGGGGCGGAGCAGACCTTCGATGTCGACTCCATCTGCGTGCTGCGTGGAGATGAGGATCTTCTCGACCGAGACCGGCTTACCGTCGACGTAACGGACCGAGACCTGGGTCTTGCCGTCGGGGCGAAGGTAGTCGAGAACCTCGCCCTTGCGAACGGCGGTGAGGCGCTCAGCGAGACGATGCGCGAGGTAGATCGGCATCGGCATGTACTGCGACGTCTCGTTGCAGGCATAGCCGAACATCATGCCCTGGTCGCCAGCACCAACCAGATCGATCGGGTCGGTGCCCTGGCCGTGCTGAACCTCGAATGACTCGTCGACGCCCTGAGCGATGTCAGCGCTCTGCTCATGGATGCCGAGAACGACGCCGCATGTCTCGGCATCGAAACCGAACTTGGCGCGGGTGTAGCCGATCTCACCGACCACCTTGCGGGCGATCTGGATGATGTCGACGTAGCCGTGGGTGCGGATCTCGCCGCCGACCACGATCAGGCCTGTCGTCGTGAAGCACTCACATGCACAGCGTACGTACTCGGGGCTTGCGCCGGCGAGTCCAGCGGCCTGCGCGTCGATCTCGGCCTGAAGAATGGCATCGAGAACGGCGTCGGAGATGGCGTCGCACATCTTGTCGGGGTGTCCCTCGGTAACCGACTCCGAGGTGAACAGGTACTCGCGTTCCGGCACAACTACCTCCTTCTCGGCGGTCTTCGCTGAAGGCCGCGCACTCAAGGCGGGAACAAAAAGGCCCCCGCCAGGACCAGACAGGGGCTTCCCTCACGATGCGCACATCGGCGCACGGAGCTGTTCCCTCATCTTCCAGGCCATTTCGCCTGCCGAGATGTGGCACCGTACGACGTTTTCGACGCCGGTTGCCGGGGTGTCTACGGGCTCGGTCCCTCGACCCTCTGCAGCCACAGGGCTGCCTCTTGATGAGCCTGCCGAGTGTAGCGCGGTCAACCTCGCCCATCAAGTCAGGCTCACCATTCTCGGGTACCATGTGCGGTACGTACGCACACAAGGAGGCTTTCGTGGAACGGTTTCTCAAAGGCATGAACTGGGCGACGTTGTTCATTGAGGTTCTCGTCGCCGTTGCTCTGGTGGCCCTGGCGGGTGGCGCCCTGCTCGCGCTTGGCTCGGAGATGTACAACTTCGCGACGTCGGGGACGCTGCTGACCCCCGTGGAGTTCACCAAGATCATCAGCACCGTCTTGGAGATCTTCATCTTGGTTGAGCTGTTCCGTATCGCCATCGCATACATGAAGCACGAGAACGTGGTACCGACCGTGCTGGAAGCGGCGCTCGTCGCCGTGGCCCGGAAGTTCGTGGTGTTTGAGGCAGGGTCGAACTACCTGCAGACAGCCATCGGACTCTCAGCATTGTTGCTGGCGGTTTCCGTCTCGTGGTGGATGCTGTCGCGTTCCAACGCCTGCGACATCGCCGATCACTAGCGCGTCACCCCTTCAGCCGTCACATTCTGAGGAGCACGACACCGTGAACGACAACGTCCGGGTACGTTTCGCGCCCAGCCCCACCGGCTTCCTTCACATCGGGGGTGCCCGCACGGCGCTCTACAACTGGGCCTTCGCCCGTCGAAATGGCGGCGTGTTCGTCTTGCGCATCGAGGACACGGATCCCGAGCGTTCGACCGCCGAGAACACGCAAGCCATCCTGCGCGCCATGAAGTGGCTGGGGCTTGATTACGACGAGGGTCCTGACGTCGGCGGTGACTACGGGCCCTACTTTCAGACCCAGCGCTTCGATCGGTACTCCGAGGGACTCGAGGCCCTGAAGGCGTCGGGGCATGCCTACCCATGCTTCTGTAGCTCCGAGGAGCTCGAGCTCAAGCGGGAGGCTGCACGGGCCAAGGGCGGCGTTGCCGGGTATGACCGCTCCTGCCGCGCCCTGGATGCTGAGCAGTCGGCGTCACGCGTCTTAGCGGGGGAACCTCACGTCTGGCGACTTAGGGTGCCGCAGGACCGCGGCGACATAGTCTTTGACGACGCCGTGCGAGGAGAGGTCGCTTTCCCGGAGTCAGCCGTTGACGACTTCGTTCTCGCGCGCAGTGACGGCTCCCCCACCTACAACTTCGCAGTCGTAATGGACGACGTTGACATGCGCATCACTCACGTCATCCGCGGTGACGACCACCTGAGCAATACCCCGAAACAGATCGTGGTGTACGAGGCCCTCGGGCTGCCAGTGCCGACCTTCGCCCACCTCTCGATGATCTGGGGCCCGGACGGCAAACGGCTCTCGAAGCGCCACGGTGCGACCAGCGTCGAAGCGTACGCTGAGCTGGGCTACGTACCCGAGGCGATCATGAACTACCTCGCGCTGCTCGGCTGGTCGCTCGACGGGGAGACCACGATCCTTGACGCCGAGACCCTCAAGCGGGAGTTCTCGCTGGACCGAATCTCCAAGAACCCTGCCATCTTCGACGTCGAGAAGCTCGACTGGATGAACGGGGTCTACCTGCGTGAGATGCCCGCCGAGGACTTCGTGGACAGAGTGATTCCGTGGCTCGAGGAAGCGGGGCTACTGTCGGCCGGATCGGTGGATGCAGAGCGCAGAGAGTGGCTTGTCGCCCTTGCCCCCATCGTCGCCGAGCGAACCAAGCGGCTTGCAGAAGTCGCGCCTATGGTGCGATTCCTTTTCGAGCGGCCCGCGATAGACGCAGCCGCGCAGGAGAAGGTGCTCGACAAGGAAGGTGCCGGATCCGCACTTGACGCCGCGAGCGCCGCGCTCACCGGATTGACAACTTTCGCGAGCGACGCCATCGAGGCTGCGCTGCGCGAGGTACCCGAGCGGATCGGGGCGAAGCCCAAGGCCGTGTTCCAGGCCGTCCGCGTGGCGGTGGCCGGGTCAACCGTCTCGCTGCCTCTCTTCGAGTCGATCGAGCTGCTCGGCAAGGAGCGGACGCTTGAGCGACTTGCGGCTGCGCGATCCCTGGCGGCGGACTGAGCGCGGCGGTTTGTGCGAGGTCGTGAATGAGGGTTGACACCCCATCTGACCGCCCGTAACATACCTTCTCGCGCCGCACCTGGGGCGCTACGGTACTGGGGTATGGTGTAACTGGCAACACGTCGGATTCTGGTTCCGAAGAGTCTAGGTTCGAGCCCTAGTACCCCAGCCAGCATGGCCCGTTCGTCTAGCGGTTAGGACACCGCCCTCTCAAGGCGGAGATCACGGGTTCGAATCCCGTACGGGCTACCAAAGTGAACCCCCCGCTCCGGTCATCCGGCGCGGGGGTTTTTCGTTTGTGGGCCACGTGCGCCGCGGGCCCCTGTGCTATCGTCGCGTGCTATGGATACTCACACACCACCCACACCCGAACGATCCGACTTCATACGCGACATCGTCTCGGCTGACGTGCGAGAGGGTCGCACGCAGACCGTTGTCACACGGTTCCCTCCGGAGCCCAACGGCTACCTCCATATCGGGCACGCAAAGTCCATCTGTCTGAACTTCGGTGTGGCCGCTGAGTTTGACGGTCGCTGCAACCTCAGATTCGACGACACCAACCCCGTCAAGGAGGAGCAGGAGTACATCGACGCGATCATGACCGACGTGCGATGGCTCGGCTTTGAGTGGGGTGAGAATCTCTTCTACGCGTCCGACTACTTCGCTCAACTCTACGAGTGGGCCGAGTATCTGATCGGTCAGGGCAAGGCCTATGTCGACGACCTGAGCGCTGAGGAGATGCGGGAGTACCGCGGGACGCTGACGGAGCCTGGTCGCGAGAGCCCGTTCCGCGAGCGGTCGGTTGAGGAGAATCTCGACCTGTTCCGTCGAATGCGCGCCGGTGAGTTCGAGAACGGGGCGCGCGTGCTACGCGCAAAGATCGACATGGCCGCGGGCAACATCAACCTGCGCGACCCAGCCCTGTATCGGATCCTTCACGCCGAGCACCCCCGGACCGGTGACGCATGGTGCATCTACCCCACGTATGACTTCGCGCATGGGCAGTCTGACGCCATCGAGGGTGTCAGCCACTCCATCTGTACGCTCGAGTTTCAGGATCACCGGCCCTTGTACGACTGGTTCATCGAGAACCTACCGGTTCCCTCCAAGCCACATCAGTACGAGTTCGCCCGGCTCAACCTCACCCACACAGTGCTCTCGAAGCGCGTTCTCATTCGGCTCGTGACCGAGGGCCACGTTCACGGTTGGGACGACCCCCGGATGCCCACGATGTCCGGCTTGAGACGACGGGGCTTCCCGGCTCAGGGCGTTCGTGACTTCGCGACGACGGTGGGAGTCGCCAGGGCAGACAGCGTCATCGAGTTCGGCGTGCTCGAGCACACCGTTCGGGATGTGCTGAACCGCACCGCGCAGCGTCGCTTCGCCGTCTTGGATCCGATCAAAGTGGTCATCGAGAACTACCCTGTCGATCAGGTGGAGCTCATGGAGGTCACCAACAATCCGGAAGACGAGTCCGCGGGTGTGCGCTCAGTGCACTTCACCCGGGAGCTCTGGATTGAGCGGGACGACTTCATGGAGGATCCGCCCAAGAAGTTCTTCCGGCTCGCCCCCGGCAGAGAAGTTCGTCTGCGGTCCGCGTACTTCATCACCTGCAACGACGTGATCAAGGATGCCGATGGCAACGTCGTCGAGTTGCGTTGCACGTACGATCCGGCGACCAAGGGCGGCGCAAGCCCTGACGGGCGCAAGGTCAAGGCCACCCTGCACTGGGTCTCGGCTTCGCACGGTATCCCGGCGGAGGTGCGGATGTACGACCACCTGTTCGAGGATCCGATCCCAGGTAGCGATGGCCGAGACTTGTTTGACTCGCTCAACCCGGTGTCGGAGGTCGTTCGAACCGCGTGCGTGGTCGAACCATCGCTCGCCGAGTCTCCCGTCGGCGAGACGGTCCAGTTCGAGCGACTCGGCTACTTCTGTGTCGATTCCGACAGCAGCGATGGTCATCTCGTCTTCAATCGGACGCTGACCCTCAAGGACACCTGGGCCAAGGTTCAAGCGCAGGGCAAGCAGGACTAGGTCACCGCAGTATGAGCTTGGAATCGCGGGCACCCGATTGGGTGCCCGCTCCCTGTGTGCTGCTAAGATGGACGCGGAGTGGGCTGGGCGGCCGCGCGTCTCTCGGGGCGTGAGGAAAGTCCGGACTCCACAGGGCAGGATGCCAGCTAACGGCTGGGCGGCGTGAGCCGACGGAAAGTGCCACAGAAAAGAAGACTCCCCCGCTGGTCCGCCAACGGGAGAAAAGCTGAAACGGTGTGGTAAGAGCGCACCAGCGTCACGGCAACGTGGCGGCTTGGCAAACCCCATCCGGAGCAAGAGCGAATAGGAGCGGCTAAGGTCGGCCCGACCGACGCTCGGGTTAGCTCGCGCGAGGCCAACGGCGACGTTGGCCCCAGATAGATGGTCGTCTTCAACAGAATCCGGCTTATAGGCCCACTCCACACATTAAGCGAAGCAGGCGGCCCCAATCGGGACCGCCTGCTCTGTACTGTGTGAGGATCGACTACCTCGGAATGACCTTGACCTTGCTCGAACTGACGCGAACCAGCTGGTAGTTCCTGATGCGCGTGGACAGCGAGCCGGTCGAAGCGGTACTGCCTACGGAGTCCGTCACCTTGATCCGGTACGTGTAGGTTCCAATATGGGCTTTGCCGTCGCTCGTCCACTTCCCGTTCCAGATGAACTTGTGCGAGCCGGCCCCAACACTGGAGGTAATGGTGCGAACCGTAGCTCCAGTCGACTGCTTCTTGATGGTCAGCACCGCCGTGCACGGCTTGTTGGTCTTGTAGGAGATGGTCGCATTGTCCTTGTAGCCGTCTCGCAGAATCGGGTAGAACAGCTCGGGTGTGCGGCTGAAGCCGCTGACCGTCACCGGCGTCTTGTCGAGTGTGACTGTGGTGGTCGCCGTCGCTGACCGCTGGTACTTGTCGTAGACGGTCGCGGTAAGCGTGTGCGTGCCCGCCGTGAAGGTACTCAGGTTAGGCCAGAGGTCGTATGGCGACGCCCAGTTCGTACCGATGGCAACCGCGTCGAGCGCATAGACCACTCGGTCGATTCCGCCCTCATCGGCTACGTTCACCGTGAACTTCGGCGTCGTGCTGATCGTCCTGGAGAATGAACCGAACGAAATCGTGGGGACGTCGGGGTCGGAGAAGAACGTCGTGACAGTCGACGGACCCTCGTTGCCCGCGCGGTCCACTGCTGCCACCGAGATCCGATGTGCTCCGGCCGGCATGTTCTCAACGGTGAACGAGAAGGGCGTACGACCTTCGACCTCCACGACCCTGCCCAATCCCCCGGTCGTCGGGATCACGCCATCGATGCGGTACTGGTAGTAGTTCACTCCCGAGAGATCGTCGTAGACGCCCGGCGTCCACGTCACATGCGCACGCGAGGCCGCGGTCCATGAACCGTTGTACGCCATATCGGTCGTGGGCGAAGACTTCAGACCCGAAACCGCTCTCGGCGGCGTGACGTCGATACCGAACGGAATGGACTGCGTTTGCGTGCCGGCATATCCATCGTCTGTGTAGAAGATGTAGTGCAGGTACCACTGGCCCTCAAGCACCGACGTCTCATTCGCGAACGGAGTCGGCCATCCTCCGACAGGCGGGTATGCGAGGACTCCCAGCAGGTCGATCTGCTCTTCTAGGTCAACACCTGAGGAATGCGTGCTACGGAAGTAGTCGGATCCGGCGATGTTGAGCGTCGTATCCTCGGACTTATCGACGCGATACAGAAGCCCGGTGGTGTTGCCGATGTCGGGACCTGAAGGCGCCTGGATGCTGAACTGCGGCCAGACGCTGTTACCCCACGCCAGCGTCGGCTTTTCGGCCGGGTTCGTGGTTGATGTATAGGCATGGAGAGCGTCGAGGGCTCCAGAATCGTCGTACTGGAAGCCCGATGACGTGGTGCCGAGGGTCGAGACCGTCTTGGTCACTGTGACGCTGCGGTTGAGGTGGTCGGTGACCGTCGCGGTGATTACGTGGTCGCCTGCGGTCACCGTGGTGAGGTCGGGCTTGAAGTTGTAAGGCGGGGCAGCCAGCGTAGTCGCCGGCACGCTGTCGAACGCAAAGGTCACGAGCGGATCACCCGCCGCATCCGACGCATCGACCGAGACGAGCGTGCGCGAGTTCAGGAAGTTCGTGACGGGCGATGTGAACTCGATGGTCGGAGTATCCGGATCCGAGTAGAAGTACGCGCTGGTGACCGTCGACTCGTTGGTTGCGCGGTCAACGGCGACGATCGAGACAAGATGCTTGCCCGGAGGCATGCTCTCGATGGTGATGGATGAAGGATTGGGCCAACCGGAGATGACATACGCGCGCCCTCGTGCCGGCTCTTCCTCCGCTTCAGGCAAGAACGGCTTGCCGTCAATCAGTACAGCGTAGTAGCCGACGCCAGCCCGATCATCGTGGGAATCAGGCGTCCACTTCGCCCACATTCGGCTTGAGGCCTGCCACGTCGTGACCTCCGATGAGGTGGGCCAACTGTACAGATGGAGATTCTCGACAGGTCGTGGGGGCACTGTGTCGATACCGAAGTCGATCTGGTGAACTCGGTCCGAGAACGGTTGAACGGTACGGGATGACATGAAGCGATAGTGGTAGTACCAACGACCTTCGACGGACTCTGAGCGACTCTCGGCGATGGTCCGCATATCCAAGGTGTAGTCGACGTCCGTGCCGTACGGTCCCGTATTGGGCGTGCTGATGCCCATCCAGCCCGTGTAGTACTCATCAGGAGTCGTGGGGTCTATTACGGCCTCACCAGTCACTCCCGTGACGTCGCCTTCGTCGGTACGATCGACCGAGTAGAGAATGCCCGCTATCCACCCCTCAGTAGTCCAGTCCATGCCTTCGGGTGGGTTCAACATGAAGTCCGGGTTGAGCGAACGGCCCCACCCTTGCCTCCACCAGTAGTCAGGACCCGCACTCGGGTTAGTGGATGTCGTTCCGTGAATGCCCTGAGCTGGCTCACTGTCGAGATTGCCGTATGCGGGAGTAACCGCGAAGGCGGCGATGACAAGAATCGCACAGAGTAGAATCCCATACCTGCGTACCGCGTGATTCATAGCCAGACTTCCCCTCGGTCATATGCAACGATTTCTGGCGCGTCTGCATGATTGTATCGGCTAATGCGTCAGCTTGCCTTATCCATCCTCGCGAAGACCGTTGCGGACGGCCTGTCCGAGTGAGTCTCCGGTCAGGGACTCAAGCTTGATATAGCGCGCATCAGCGGCCCGAGCAAGTGAGATGGCGGCTTCTGAGCGTCCTCGCTGTGACGAGTCTATGACGACGCACGCAATGCCCTCGGACCGAATGCGCTCTGCGGCCGTCAAGGCATCCGTGCTCCCGACTCCCCCGTCCAGGCCAACGTTTCCGCGACCATCCGTGATGATCACAATCCAGGGGATCGTATCGGTGGACCTGCGAAGTTCCGACTTGACGACGTCGATGGCCTTAACCAAGCCGGCGGCCAGAGGAGTCGCCCCCCCGGTTGGAAGATCACGAAGTCTCAGTGACGCGAGTTCCACGCTCGCCGTCGGTGCGAGTACCGTGCGCGCGTCGTCCCCGCGGAAGGTGACCAGCGCGACTCGATCCCGTCTCTGATACGCGTCGGTCAGCAGCCCCAGCACCGCCGACTTGACGCTCTGCATTCGGTCTGCGGCGCCCATGCTGCCGCTGGCATCGACGCAGAACACGATGGATGCACCGACCTTGCGAGAGCGCACCTTACGCCGCACCTCATGCGGAGCAATCGAGATTGCGAGGTCTGTGTCGTCGCGTCGCCCGGACTGACTGGATGCGGCAGCCCTGATCGATGCGTCAAAGGCGATGTCGGACGTACTCGTCACTCCCGAGCTCTCGGCCGCCCGAACGTATCGGCCACGCGTCTCAGACGTCGTGGTCAGGCGGCGCCCGCCCTGGCTGCGTCGGGTGTCGTCCATGGCCCGGTCGAGACGTGCGGCTTCTGCGGTGGGCGCAGCATCCTCGGATGGGACCTCGGGCGCCTGGTCGAAGATGCTCCACTGGCCCAAGCCCACGACACCCGGCTGTGGAGCCGAGTCCTCATCTGAGTGCGACAGACCAAGGGTCTCCCGGACGAGAACGGACAGCGCCGTCGAATCAAGGCGCGGCTCCTCGAACAGGGTGCGCCGAGTCCGATGCGCGAGGACGAGAGGCGCGACAACTCCCACATCCGCGATCGTGGTCTCGGTTCGACCGTCCAGTGCCGCCAAGGCCGCAGCGCCACGGGCCATGACCTGGTCCGCGCGATGGCCATCCACACCGGCGGTAAGTGCAAGATTCGCAATCGCGTAGAGAACGTCGTCACCGATGCGCACACGCGGCAGCAGCTCACGGGCCTGGGCTATGAGCGCAGTCACCCGCAACTCCTCGTCGGCCCATCGCGCTCGAAAGACATCGGGTGCGTCCTCATACTCCTGCCTGCGGCGAACGATCTCGACTCGCGCCTCTGGCTCACGGACGCCCTGAACATCGACGCAAAGCCCGAAGCGGTCGAGCAGCTGAGGGCGAAGCTCCCCCTCTTCAGGATTCATGGTGCCCACAAGAATGAACCGAGCCGGGTGGCTGAACGACACACCCTCACGCTCAACGGTGTTGACTCCCATGGCGGCGGCATCCAGCAGCGTGTCGACGAGGTGATCGTCGAGCAAGTTGACCTCATCGACGTAGAGGATGGCGCGATTGGCGTCGGCGAGCAGCCCGGGCTCGAAGACCTTCTCGCCGTGCTTGAGCGCATGCTCTAAGTCGAGCGTCCCGACCACACGATCCTCAGTCGCTGAGACCGGCAGTTCGATGACGCGCGCGGCGCGCACGCTCGGTCGCAGCGCCGCATCGGCGCCACGGGCCCGGCACTCGCTGCACCAGCCTGCGGCGTCCTCGGGGTCACAGCTGAACCGGCACCCATCGTTGAAGCGGAGTTGAGGCAGCAGTGTCGCCAAGGCGCGGACGGCGGTGGACTTGGCTGTCCCCTTCTCGCCCCGGACGACCAGTCCGCCGACCCGTGAGTCGACGGCGTTGAGCAGGAGCGCTGTCTTGAGGGTCTCCTGGCCAACAATCGCGGAGAACGGGAACGGTGCGCGAGGTGACTGGGAGTCCGTCACGCTATCTCCACTGGAACGAGCCGCAGTCCTCAGGTCGCCGCTGGTCCTTGTTCGGGCATGTGTCTACGTAGACACAGTCACTACATGTATAGCCGCCGAGAAGCTCGGCGGTACGCGCATCAACGGGAGCCTCCACCGGAGCTGGGACCTCCACTGCCACCGGTTCCGCGCCGGCGGGCTGCTCAGGAGCCGCGGGCGCTTCGAGCACGATGAAGTCCGATTCGTCGTCAGAGTCGACCATGGGCGCCTCCGCTGCCTCTTCGACGAAGGCAGCGACCTCGACAGGCTCCACTGCAACCTCATCGACCTCGACGGCGACGAAGTCGGGCATCTCGATCTCCGGATGCTCTGCCGGCAATGCGGTGATGATCAAACCGCCTCGGTCATCGATGGCAGGGTCCTCGAGACCCTCAAGAATCGTACCGACTGAAGCCTCGTGCTGCGGCTCCGCATCACTGACAGCCCAGGGCCACTCACCGCCATCGGTGACGAGTGACGCTTCCGGCTGATCGACGTCGGGGGAGGCCGCTTCCGACTCGGGCACGATCTCATCCACAGCCGGTTCAATCGCTTCCTCGACGACGGCCGAAGAGTCTTCGCTGTGACCGGGAACCGACTCCGGAACGACGATTCCCGACGACTCCATCTCGGCCATTGAACGCGCGATCGCATCGCGCAGGTCGTTGGAGGGGCCGTGCTCGGAGGCCGGCTCCGATGCGGAATCACTCGCAGCCGCGGGCTCGGTGTCGAGCGCAAGCTCATCGTCGTCCGCAAGCGCGGCGAACACCGCCTCATCAACAGGCTGTGTCACGACGACGTCGGCAGCGGCGTCCTGGTGGTCGGCCGTGCTGGGACGCACCAGCAATACCGGCGTGCCCAAGCCCAGGTCCACCAGAACGACTTCGCTCTCCCAGTCGCTGAAACCGGGGTCGCCTGTGATCGTGCCGAGCGCCGCGAGTGCCTCTTGGCGGTCTGTAAACACAGTGGAACTCAGCAAAGAGACTGTGTCACCGGAACGTGAGAGCAGGATGAACGACATCGAACCCCTCGCTAACGTGGACGCGGTGGTGCGCCGCCGACCGGCACCAATTGCACTGTACGGCGCAGTGGTGAACGCGGCAACCGTTCAGTGACGGGTGAACGCGACATTCAGGAGGAGCAAGCGTCACGAAGTGCCGAAAGCCGCCCGATGTTGACCGCGTCCTTCTCGGGGACTTCGCCAGGCATCTCGGTGACGGCACACACGCCTGCGAGTTCCGGGACGCAGACCATGGCCTCGAATCCGCTCGAACCGATGTGCCCGTCCCCGATCCACGCGTGCCTGTCTCGCCGAGACCCGCGTTCGAACAGACAGTCGTTCGCGTGGATGAGTCCGAGCCGTTCGACCCCACAATGCGTCTCGATCTGCGACACGACTTCACGCCATCCTTCGGGTGTCGCGACATCCATTCCGAACGCCCACGCATGGCAGGTGTCCAAGCACACCCCGAGACGGTCGACGGGCAGGCCTGACTCCGCGATTGAGGCCCCGAGCTGGTCGAAGTCCGAGCCGAAGGTACGCCCAGCGCCCGCCGTGTTCTCCAGCAGAAGCCGGGTCTTGCACTCCGCGCCACCAGCTCGCTCGAACGCCTCGACACATGCGCTGCCGACACGCGCGGCCGCCGCCGCAGGATCTCCGGCAGGGTCGTTACCGACGTGCGTGACAACGCCGGCCGCCCCAAGCAGTGATCCGCGCACGAGCTCATCCGCGAGCGCGGCGATCGACTTCTCCCGAAGCTCGGGATCGTTCGTGGCCGGATTGATGAGGTAGGCAGTATGGGTGAAGACCGGACCGAATCCACGCGCCATGCGCGACTCGATGAATCGTGCGGCGACCTCAGGGTCGAGTGAGGGACCGCGCCATTGCCGCGGACTCTTCGCGAATATCTGGGCGCACTCGCACCCAACCTCGAGGGCGTAGTCGAGGGCCTTGGGGTAACCGCCAGCAACAGAGACGTGGGCACCGAGCAGCATCTTCATCCTTACCGAGAAGGTCGAGTCAGAACTGAGCGTTACACTCGTAGCATGACGGATTCCACACACCCCTGCGAAGCGACACCGTGGTCCGGCAAGGCCATCTTGCACGTCGACCTCGATGCGTTCTTTGCTGCGGTGGAGCAACTGGACCACCCCGAGTGGCGGGGAAGGCCGGTGATCGTGGGCGGTGATCCTGGGCGCCGCGGTGTTGTCTCGACGTGCAGCTACGAGGCCCGCGTCTTCGGTGTGCGCTCCGCGATGTCGTCAATCCGAGCTGCGCAGCTGTGCCCTGACGCGATCTGGACTCATGGGAGTTTCGACCGGTACCGCGAGATGTCGAGGGCCGTGCGCGCGATCTTTGCAGACGAGACCCCCCGTTTCCAGCCTGTCTCGATCGACGAAGCCTATCTTGACGTGACTCCCGGCGCCTTCACCTCAGAGCACCCTGTCGCGATCGCTCGTCGGATTCGTGCTCGCGTAGCTGCACTCGGCGTCACCTGCTCTGTGGGCGTGTCTGCGGTGAAGTCGGTGGCCAAGATCGCCAGTGACCATGACAAGCCGGACGGGCTGACCGTCGTGTGTGTAGGCCACGAGGCGCAGTTTCTCGCCCCGCTCCCCGTGCGCGCCATGCCCGGTATCGGGCCCAAGACGGCAGAGAGACTGGCGAGCCTGGGGGTTCGCACGCTCGGGCAACTCGCGGCCCTTGATGATGTGACCGCCCGAGAAGTGCTTGGGCAACACGGCACCGGTCTCGTCGCTCGAGCGCGCGGCATCGATGTGCGTGATGTTCACGACAACGCCCCGGTTAAGTCGGTTTCGAACGAGCGCACTTTCGCTACCGATGTCCGTAGTCCGGCCGAAGTCCACGATGCGATCGCGGCTCTTGCAGCCAAGGTCGGTCGCCGGCTCCGGGAGAAGGCGCTTGCCGGCCGAACCGTGAGTGTGAAGCTACGGTTCGCGGACTTCTCAACCAAGACCGTCAGACGCACGCTTGTCACTCCCACAGACGACGAGGCGGTCATCGGTCCGATCGCCGAGGACCTCATCGCGCAGGCATGGTCGCCCGGCATCGGTCTTCGGTTGCTCGGGGTGGGTGTTTCTGGCTTTGATGAGCGTTCCGAGCAGCTCGAACTGCTTGCCGATGCCACTCCGTCGCCGCTCAATGCCAGCGGCCGAACCACGCGCGAAGAGCTCGTGCGCGGTCTGGATGCGGTACGAGAGCGGTTTGGAGACGGTGCCGTGCGGTTTGGCCGAGAGTTGAAGGCGTCCCCGGAGTCGACGGGCACGCCGGCAGGCGATGACCCCGACAGTCGAGACGAGCGCTAGGTCGCGTACTCCCCTGCATCCTCTGCTGCCAAAGCAGCCTCCGCTGCTGCCCAACTCTCCTCTTCCTCCGCGCCTGCGCCGCCGAGTGCCGGTCCCATCGGACCGCTCGGAACCCCACGTCGCAACCGAACCCGCTCGCCCTCACCCGTGCATACGACGTAGGGCTTCACGATGTCGGCGACGACCGCCAGTCCTCGTTCGCAGTTGTTCTGCAAGACGCCTTCGACCAGGTATGCCCGATGCTTGACGATGGCCTCACCACTTCGCGCGAGCGCGTCCGAGAACACCACCACATCAAGCAGCCCGGTAGGGTCCTCGAGAGTGAGGAAACACGTACGTTTGCCTGAACGCGTGCGGGGCGTCTGCGCGCGCTCGCGTACGCCTGCGACGATGACACGCGAACGGTCCGGCAACGCACGCAGATCTCGCGCCCATGTGACGCCGCGCGCCATGAGATCGCGCTGCGCGAGTGTGAGCGGGTGGGCGGTAAGCGACAGTCCGGTGAGCTCGAGCTCCGCCGAGAGCCGCCGCGCCACACCCCATCCGCTGACGTGCGACGGATCCTCCGCGGGACGTACCGGAGCCGGGGCAAGACAAAGCGTGTCATCACCGGCGACCCCTTCGCGGGCAAGCACAGCCTTGATCTCGGGGAGCAGCGCAAGGTACTCATCTCGCGTGGGGGGTCTACCTGCTTCCGTGATCCCGAGTCCATCGAGTGCACCAAGTCGCACAAGAGACTCAGCGGCAGGGAGCTCAGCTCTTGTACGGCGAAGGAAATCGGCCAAGTCGCGGAAGGGCCGTATCGCCTGCTCCTGTTCGATCACCTGAAGCAGGCGAGCGGTCATACGGTGGACGTCGCGCAGTCCAACCCGGATAGCACCCCCGTCTCGCGCAACGGAGTGACGAGCGCGGCTTTCGTTGACGTGCGGCGGCAGAATCTCGATGCCGTGCCGACGGGCATCGTTGAGAACAAGACGTGCTGAATAGAATCCCATCGGCTCGTTGTTGAGAATGGCGGTTGCGAACTCCGCGGGGTAATACGTGCGCAACCATGCACTCGCGTAACTGACCACGGCAAAACACGCTGCATGCGCCTTGTTGAACCCGTACGCAGCAAATCCTTCAAGTTGCCGGAACACCTCGTTGGCTACGGATGCATCGACTCCTCGGCCAAGCGCACGTTCAAGAAAGTGCGCTCGTATGCGCTCCATCTCCTCACGACTTCTCCCTTTCGTCATCGCACGGCGAAGCGAGTCGGCTTCCGCAAGATCGAACCCGGCGACCGCGCGCGCAACGAGTAGGACCTGCTCCTGGTAGACGATGACCCCGTAGGAGTCCGCAAGCACCTCCGCCATCGCCGGATGCGGCACGATCACGGGCTCAAGACCGTGGCGGCGGCGAATGAACGGCGTGATCATCTCGGCCTCGAGCGGGCCGGGTCGGAACAGCGATATCTGCGCGATGATGTCTTCGAATGTCGACGACTTCAGACGGGTCGACAGATTGCGCTGCCCGCTTGATTCAAGCTGGAACATGCCGACGGTATCTGCCGAGGAAACCTGCTCGAAGACGCGTGGGTCGTCGGGCGGGAGCTCGAATGGCTCAGGAACCGCATCCTCGCCCACTCTCGCACGCGCAAGTGAGACCGCCTCGCTGATCGCTGAGTGCATGCGCAAGCCGAGGATGTCCATCTTCACAAGCCCAAGTGCTTCGATGTCGTCCTTGTCGTACTGGGAGACGACCGTTCCCTTTGCAGCCCACTGCAATGGAGTCCAGCCTGCAATAGGGTCTCGAGTGATGATGAAGCCTCCAAGGTGGGTTCCGAGGTGCATGGGACAGTGGTCGAGCTGTTCTGCGAGGTCGATGAGCATGCCCCAGGTCCGCTCGTCTCTCAGCGGATGGTGCGCGCATTCCGGGTAGGTCGCGAGCACTTCACGTAGACGTCGAGCCCCGACCCACGGCAGGTGGCGCGAAAGACGGTTGACCTCAGCTATAGGGAGCCCCATCGAGCGTGCAACGACCCGCACCGCGCTTCGAGCGGTCATGGTGTTGACGGTGGCCACCATCGCCACGTGCTCACGCCCGAACCGGCGATAGATGAAGTCGATGATCTCGTCACGGCGTGCAGAGTCGAAGTCAACATCGATGTCAGGCATCTGACGCCGTGCCGGGTTGAGGAACCGCTCGAAGAGCAGGTCGTGGCGCACCGGGTCGGCATCGGTGATTCCCAGTGCGTAGCTGACGATGCTGTCACCCGCACTTCCACGCCCCGAACAGCGGATTCCCTGTGACTTTGCGAAGTCCACGATCTCTTTGACCACAAGGAAGTACTCCGAGAACCCCATGTCATCGATGAGCGCGAGTTCGTGCTGAAGTCGGGATATCGCAGCGGGGGTCATGGGCGCATAGCGGCGCTCGAGGCCGCGCCACGACTCCTTGGCCAGCACCGAGTATGGCGTTTCTGCAGCAGGGATCTCAGCGGAGGGAAAGTGGAACTGCCCAAGCGGAAGTTCGAGCTGACAGCGCGCGGCGATCTCGAGCGTCGCGTCGCACGCACGCGGGAGCCCTTCAAACAGTCTGCGCATCTCGTTTCCGGGCTTGAGTGAGAGTTCGGCGTTGGGCCGGTCGAACGGACCCGGTAGCGATGCGCGCGCGCCGGCAGACGAAAGCACGTCGTGGATCCGATGGTCGTCCGACCGCACATAGTGGACGTTGTTGGTCGCGACGACGGGTAACCCGAGTTCGTCAGCAAGCGTCACAAGACCGCCTATGAGACGCGGACCATCCGGCGTGAGCGGATGCACGAGCTCGACGTAGAAGTCGCCCTGAGCGAAACAGGACGCAAGACGGCTCAGCGCCTCACGAGCTCGCCCGGGCGCACGCGCGAGGACCGCTTTGGCCGCCTCGCCATTCCCGCATCCCGATAAGCCGATGAGTCCCTCGCTGTACGCCGCAAGGTCGCTGAGCGTCACGATGCTCGGAACGTGTGGCCCTCGCAGGTGCGTCTTGGAGAGCAGCTGACACAGGTTGCGATACCCGCTGAAGTCCTGACAGAGGAGCGTGAGGTGGTACCCCACGCCGGCTGCTCGACCGAACCCCACACTCGCCGGCAGTACGAGGCGCTTCTCAGGCGGCAGATCGTCTTCGACACCGAGAACCCCCGCGGTTTCGACGACTACCTCACATCCGATGATGGGAGCGATGCCCGCATCACGACAGCGACGGTAGAACCGAATAGCCCCCGAGAGCCCTTGGTGGTCGGTGAGCGCAAGCGCAGGCATCTCGAGTTCACAGGCGCGACCTACAAGCCCATCAAGAGATGCGGCGCCGTCCATGAAACTGAAATGAGAATGCACGTGTAGATGCACGAAGCCCCGGGACATGGCCGCCCACTAGTCCTGGATGCCGATGAGAAGCCACGTGTCGCGCACGCGGTCGTATGCGAGGTCGTAGACGCCACCACGCGATAACACCCGCCAGAATCGCCGAGAGACGCGTTTGCGCGGGTCCCACCATGCCCGCTCTGAGGCCCATATCTGGACAACAGCATCGATCCGATAGACGCGCCCGGCACGCGAGAACGAAGCGGGTAGCTGATGCGCTGCATCCCAGATGACGTCGACGGCCTCATCGGTTTGCTTAGCAGCGCACGAACCGCCCTTTCGCGAAAGTTCCGATGCTCGAACGATCCATGGGCTCGCCATGAGTTCTATGACCATAGGCAGCCGACTGCGCCTGCTCTCGAACAACTCAAGTGGCTGCCCTGATGGCGTTGCGGAGAATCGTTTGATTGCTGAATTGCGGCCCACGCGCGTTTGCAGCTCCCCGGTCGAATCGAGTGATATCCGCCAGACGGCGTACATCCACTATACGAACATATGTTCGATTCGACAATCTACAACAGGGTTCTGACACGCACGCGGAACGGGCTCGCTACACCGCTTCTACGGTGACCAGTGCGGCGATCTTGGGCGCGATGACGGCGCTCTCCCCTGCCACGAGCAAGGTGATGGGGCCATCAAACGGAGCACGCTCCACAACAGAAACGACGGTTCCCGGAAGAAGACCAAGATCGCCCATGTAGGAAAGCATGTCGTCGTCGTCCTCGGAGACCCGAACGACCCGAACAGTCGACCCGGTCTCGACATCACAGAGCGGCTCGCCAGTGGCAGCGGCGACGACTCCATCCGAACTCGGAATCGGATGACCGTGAGGGCAGACCTCGGGGTTGTCGAGAAAACGCTCGAGGGCCGTGAGTACTCTGGGCGACAGAGCATGCTCCAGCAGACAAGCGTCCTCATGGACCTCGTTCCAGGGGAGCCCAAGCGTTTGCACCAGGAACGTCTCAGCAATGCGATGCCGGCGCACCACCTCGAGGGCACGAGCGAGGCCCGTGTCCGTGAGAAGCACATCGGTGCCTGCTCGCGACACGAGACCGTGCGCTTCAAGGCGCCGGATGGTTGCGGTAACAGTCGGTCCGGAGACTCCGATGGCCTCGGCGATCGCGGTAGGACGAACCACCCCGTCCTGCGAAAGCTTATAGATCGTTTCCAAGTACTCTTGCAGCGTCGCTGTGGGCATTCCGATATCTCCCGTTCGGTCGGCCGAAGCGCGCTACCCCCGTTTTCCCATGCGTAGCATACACGGTGCAACGTGAAGATGACGAGTCTACGCCGGACGATTCGCAGACTACCACTAATCGTAGCATTGGTTCCGTTTAGCGCCGAAATGCAACCTCTGGTCAGGAACATCGGCAAATTGCCCAAAACGCGTTGACAGCAACTTTCCGCATGACTAGAGTACGTCTTGTCCCGAGAGGTCGGACGCAGCGGACTCCGAAAGACGGCGTACCAGTAGCTGCCGGAGAGGGTTCCGAGGAAGTCGGTCAAACCGTGAGGTGGATCGGCGGAAACGGAACCGCGAAGGTAAGAAATGGGAAGCCGGTGCGGTAGGAGGATCCCGTAGGCGAGGTCTCTCGGGACACTTGTATTCTCAGGCGATCCCTCGCCACACTCCCCCGTCACGCCGAGCCGAGTACCGCTACGGCCGGTACACCAGTTTCGCGATCGGCGACTCCCACACCACGACCTCAACGACGGTCACTTTCGGGTCGACCTTATCGGTGAGGCGCTCGTAGAGAACGCGCGCAAGGTTCTCGGCGGTGGGTGTGAGCTGGTCAAACGGCGGCACATCGTTGATGAAGACGTGATCGTAGTCAGCGAGGATCGAGTTCAGATCATCTTTGAGCGTCTTGAAGTCGTAGACGATGCCAATCTCATCGAGCTCAGTCCCGCCCACCGTCACCTCGACGTCCCACGTGTGCCCGTGGAGATTCCTGCATTCACCCGGGTAGTCTCGAAGTGCATGCGCCGCATCGAAATGGGACTTGATCGTCAATTCGTACATGGAATCCTCCGTGATAGTGAGACTAGAAGAGTGTGCCGGCTGCCGCACCGGGCTCGACGGGTGCGTCCCCAACGGTCGCCCGAGCGTCCATGGCCTGGTTGGCCATCTCGTCGGCATCGACGTTCATCTCACGCCGGACATGCGTGACACGATGCGCCGAGAAGCGCCGAAGCTCGGTAAGTGCCTCCAGGAACAGCGGCTTGAGACCCGGATTCTTCACCCGGTACTGGCCGTTGATCTGCTTGACGAGCAGCTCACTGTCGGCGAATACGCTCACGCGGTCATGGCCAAGGGCGAGTACGTTCTTGAGACCCCAGATGAAGGCTTCGTATTCAGCCTGATTGTTGGTGGCGAGATCGATGAACTTGCCGCCCCGGCAGACGATAGCGCCATCGACCTCGATGACGAATCCGGCCCCGGCGGGTCCGGGGTTTCCTCGAGAGCCACCGTCGGTACGCAGCACGGCCTCACTCATCAGGACTCGCTCGTCCGCACGACGATCAGTCGCCGGCACTGAGGACAGACGCCGATATCGTCACCGGTCTCGAGCTCCAGCACACGCTCGGCAGGCAGCGACATCCTGCAGGCCGAGCACGCGGTCCCATCGAGGCGACCAACGCCCACGCCGCCCTTCGACTCCCGGATCTGGTCGTAGCGCGATACAGTAGCCGGCTCTATGACGGCCGCAGTCGCGGCGCGCTTGGATGCAAGATCGGCGATCTCACCTTGGAGAGCACCGCCGACCTGCTTGAAGCGCGCTACGAGCGCAGCGTCCTTGTGCGCAAGTTGGATCAGTGCCTCATCGATCTTGGTCGTCTGAGCAGCCGCCTTGTCGATGCGCTCCATGATCCCGAGCGACTCCATCTCCATCTTGTCCTGACGACGACGCAGGCCATCCATCTCGCGTGTCATGGACTGAACGGCGCGGTGGTCGGTCGTTTCCATGATCTTCGTCTGCTCGCTGGCGATCTTCTCGGTCAGGGTCGTGATCTCATCCTGATGGGCCTTGAGGTCAGCCTGGAGCTTCTTGAGTAGCAGGTCCGCCTTGCCGCGCAGATCGGTGACATCCTTGATCTTCTGACGAACTCCGAGAATCTCACGCTTCTCCGGCAGCTCGTCGAGACGCTTGCGGGCGCGGAGAATCTCGATGTCGAGCTCCTGCAGTTCGAGCAGCGATGCTGCCTGGGTCATCCGTGACTCCTTGTCAGGGGGTCCACCAGCCGGGGGTGGACGGCAGGACGTGTACCGTATCCGGTCCGATTCCGGGAATGCCCCGCACGACGTCTTCAAGCAGACTCACGAGCGGCCATTCCGAGACATCGTGACCCACCTCGATAATCGAGAGGCCGGACTCGACGGCGTCCAGAGCGTCATGATAACGCACCTCACCGGCCAGCAACGCTGCGGCCCCCGAAGACAGCGCGTCCCCGATCAACGATCCGGCAGAACCCGTCGCCGTCACCACGCGGTCCATCCGCGCATCGGGGTCGCCCCAGATCCTCGGCGTGACATCGAATGTGTTGGCGGCAAGCGCGGCCAGTCCGCGAAGCGTCAGGCCGACCGTTGCATCGCAGAGCATTCCCATGCGTGCAGCCGAGCGGCCGATCTCCGCATCGGTGGCCACGATGAGTGGCTCCTCGTACGGATGGGCCGACCGGGCGGCCGAGACGACGCCGCGAGCCTTGGCCCGTGGCGCCACCATCTCCACGCGGACCTCTTGGGCATGCGAGGGAGCTCCGGGTGAGCCGATGAGCGGGCTCGATGACTTATCCGGGGTGAAAGAGCCGGTCCCCTCGGCTGACGTGAAGGCGCAGCACTCGTAGTCGCCGATCCTCCCCGCTCCAGCTCCCGCCATTGCAGCGGTGACGGCATCTGCAGTAGACCGCGGAACGAACACCGTGATGAGGGCCATCGGCATGGTGGACCGCTCGAGCGGCCTTACGGGCTCCAATCCCAGCGCCGCCGGCAGGAGCGTGCCTGCCAGAGGCGAACGGTCCAGATTCGTGTGGGCGTTGATGAGCGCAACGCCTGCGTCGAGCGCGGTGAAAACGACGCCGGCCGAGCCCCGTCCGGGCGTAAGCCACTTGGGTGGCGTGAGAAACGCCGGGTGATGCGTAAGGAGCACGTTCGCACCATGCCGGGCAGCGTACTCGATGGCACCTCGCGTTGGATCCAGGGCAAGCGCAACGCCCGTGACCTCGCGCTCCGGATCACCCGCGAGCAGCCCGACGCGGTCCCAGTCCTCGGCCCACTCCTGCGGAAACCGCTGAGAGACCGCGCGGTCGATGTCGCCGATCCGGATGGGCCTCATAGTTGGATCGCCCTCCAAGCTCCTCGGACTCCTGGAAACGTGATCTCCGTGTAGCCGGCTCGGGCCGCTGCATCGTATGCGGCGTCGATCCTGAAACCGACTTCGGAGGGATCGTGCGCATCAGACCCCACGGTGACGCCGACCCCCGCCGAGTGAAATGCCGCGAGAAGTTCCGGCGCAGGGTACAGCTCCCCCACCGGTTTGCGCAGACCCGCCGTAGAGATCTCAATCAGCACGCCGCCACCAGCTGCCGCACGTGCCGCTTCCGCGTACATCTCTGCCGGGTCAAACGACGGACGATGCCCGAACTTCTTTGGCAGGTCCGGGTGTGCCATGCAGTCGAACACGCCGCTGCGCGCCGCGTCGCACCAGTGGTCGAAGTACTCGCGCCATACCCAGTCGACATCTACCGAGTCCCACGCCTCGACGTGATGCGGATCGTCAAAGGCCCAGTCCCCGAGAAAGTGCACGCTGCCCAGCACAAAGCTGACGCCGTCGTGCCGGTCACGGGCCTCCTGGACGGCCTTGATGGTCTCGTCGATTCGGCCGGGCAGGTAGTCCGCCTCAAGACCGGCGACTATCTGCAGGGTCGGATGCTTCTGTGCTACGCGAGCAACGTCGTCGAGGTAGCCATCGAGATCCTCGGGACGCATGGAGAGATGCTGCTGTGGGTCGAACTCCTTGGGGAGGGCAAGATGCTCAGTGAAGACCATGCCGACAACCCCTGCGGCAAGGGCCGCGGCGACGTATTCGGCGACGGAGCCGGTCGCGTGCCCGCACCGTGCCGTGTGTACGTGGCAGTCAATCAGCTCGCGCACTCGATAACCCCTCCGCCGAGAACTGCATCTCCCTGGTAGCATACGACAGCCTGACCCGGGGCAACCGCGCGAACCGGTCGCTCGAATTCGACGACGAGGGAGTCGCCCTCGCGCCTCGCCTGGGCCGCCTGCGGCTCCATGCGATAACGAATCATCGCGGCCGCGGCGCGGGCGGGCTGGCCGTGCCAGACCACATCCGATGCCTGAATCCGCGAGACGTCGAGGTGCGACACGGGTCCTACCGTGACCGTGGCGGTATCCGGATCCACCCCGAGCACGTAACTCGGGACAGGTCCCGCGACTCCGAGGCCCTTGCGCTGACCCACCGTGAAACCGGCTATCCCGCCGTGGGTACCGACGACCCGTCCGTCGACATCCACGATCGGACCGGCCGTCATAGCGTCAGGTCGCAGCCGCCCCACGACCTCAGCGTGACGTCCCGCTGCAGCGAAGCACACCTCCTGGCTGTCAGGCTTGCTTGCCACGTGAAGCCCGAGCCTGCCTGCGATCTTCCGAACCTCAGACTTCTCGAGTTCTCCGACCGGGAAGAGTACGTGATTCATCTGGGCGTGGGTCAGCCGGTACAGGAAGTAGCTCTGGTCCTTGAGCGGATCCAGACCTCGCGAAAGCGTCGGCACTGAATCGTCCTGGCGCACAATGCGTGCGTAGTGCCCCGTCGCGAGAAAGTCCGCCCCCTGAGTGCACACGCGTGCGAGCAGGTCTTCGAACTTCAAGACGTCGTTGCATCGCACGCATGGATTGGGGGTGCGTCCTGCGGCGTATTCATCAGCGAACGGGACGACGACCTGCGCCTGGAACGCCTCGCGGAAGTTCAGGACGTAGTGCGCAATGCCGAGAAGATCGCACACCCGACGCGCATCACGTACCGCCGAGACCGAGCAGCAGCCGCCCTCGTCGTCCGAGGATGGCCAGAGCTGCATCGTCACGCCGGTCACGTGGTGGCCCTGCTCGAGGAGAAGCGCAGCGGCGACGCTGGAATCAACGCCGCCGCTCATCGCAACGAATACTCGGGACATCAGCACGCGTCCGTCTGACGCGACATGCTAGATCTGCTGGCAGCAGACGCTGCACTCGCCGTCAGGGCCGGCGCTGTCGTGAACGTGCCCGGTGCCCTCGTCATCGTGATCGTGGTCGTCCTCATCGGCGTGCGGGTCGAAGTTGGGGTCGGCCGACTTGACCTCACCCGCGATCGGCTCGCGGCCGTGCTTCTTCAGGTAGTCGTCGACGGCGACCTTCAGTCCGTCGGTCGCAAGCACGCTGCAGTGCATCTTCGCCGGCGGCAACCCGCCGAGCTCGTCGGCGACCTGCTGCTTGCTGATGGCGACCGCCTCTTCCAGAGAGAGGCCCTTGGCCATCTCGGTGACGATCGACGACGTCGCGATAGCTGCGCCGCAACCCAGCGTCTGGAACTTGACGTCATCGATGTGGTCGGAGTCGTTGACGGTGATGGTGATCTTCATCATGTCGCCGCAAACGGGATTGCCGACCTCGCCGACGCCGTCGGCATCTTCGATGACACCCACGTTGCGCGGGTTGTTGAAGTGATCCATGACCTTGTCGGAATACAGCACGGGAGTCTCCTTAGGTGTGTGTCGGTATCGGCACGGCTACTTGGAGCCGAACATCTTCTGGTAGACGGGCGACATGGCGCGCAGTCGCTCTACGATCGGCGGGAACTCGGCGAGGAAGAAGTCGATGTCCTCCTTGGTGGTGAAGCGTCCGAGCGAGATTCTCAGCGAGCCATGTGCGATCTCCGGCGGGCAGCCGATAGAGAGCAGAACGTGGCTGGGCTCGAGTGAACCCGATGAGCAGGCCGAGCCGGTCGAAACCGAGATGCCCTTGTTGTCGAGCTGGAGCAGCATGGCCTCGCCCTCGACGCCCTTGATGAGCAGCGACGCGATATGGGGAAGTCTTTCACCCGCCGAGACGCTCGGTTCGGTGTTCTCGAGAACCGAGGTGACACCGTCGATCACGCGATCTCGGAGTGCGGAGAGTCGAGCGCCTTCCTCGGCCTGCTCGGCCACCATGATCTCAAGCGCCTTCGCAAAGCCGATCGCTCCGGGGGTGTTCTGTGTGCCCGAGCGCTTCTTGAACTCCTGGCCACCGCCCTTGAGGTACGCATTGAAAGGGGTGCGCTTCTTCAGGTACAGAGCGCCAAATCCCTTGGGGCCGTAGATCTTGTGGCTCGAGAACGATGCAGCGTCGATGCCGAGCTCGACCACGTCGAACGGAATCTTGCCGAGGGTCTGCGCGGCATCCGTATGGAAGAGCGCGCGCCCCTCGTGGGCGACCGCGGCGAGTTCCTTGATCGGATTGATGGTCCCGATCTCGTTGTTCGCATGCATGATCGAGACGAGTTTGGTGTTGGGGCGCATCTCAGCACGAAGGTCATCCGGGTGGATGTGGCCATCGGCACGAGGCTTGAGCACTGACACCTCGTATCCCTGCTTCTCAAGGAAGTGCGCCGGCTCGAGGATGGCGTGGTGCTCGAACGCCGAGACGATGAGGTGTGCACCACCATCCGGGGCGACCTTCGTCATGATCCCGATGAGGGCGGCGTTGTCTGACTCGGTGCCGCCACCGGTGAAGATGATCTCGTCGGGGCGCTCGGCGTGAATGCTCTTGGCAACGGACTCGCGGGCCTCTTCGAGAGCGCGATAGGCGTCGCGTCCGATGGCATAGAGCGAGTTTGCGTTGCCGAACCGCTCGGTGAAGAAGGGCATCATCGCGTCGAGGACGCGCTCATCGACCGGGGTGGTGGCTGCATAGTCGAAATACGTGGTCATGGGATCTCAGTCTCCCCTACTCGTGGTCGGCCGCGTTGCGGTCAAAAGTCTCTTGGGTGCCCGCAAGAGATGCGAGCGTGGTCGAATCGAACACATCCTTCAGTGCAGCGGTGGCGCGCGCCCACACGGGGCCGGCTGCACACGAACCGCTCTTCACGCATCCGGACTCGCGTCCGCTGTCGCACACACTGGCTTGGAGCGGCCCCTCGAGTGCCTCGACGACATCGAGCACCGTGATCTCGGAAGGATCCCGAGTGAGAACGAAGCCTCCCTTAGCGCCGCGAACCGCGGTGACGATACCCGCACGCCGCAAGGCAACGAAGAGCTGCTCCAGGAATCTCGGCGGAATCGCACGACGCTCGGCTATCTCCCGCGCACTCACGGGGCCGTCACCGAAGTTGCATGCCAAGTCGATCGAGGCAAGCACGCCGTACTCGCTCTTGGCTGTCAGTCGCACTGTCTTTCCGCCTCCCTTCGTAATCCCTACTGTTTCTGTAATGATTGCATAGTACCCCGTCACGACGAGGTGTCAACGCGGCATGTTGCGCGATCGGCTGGCACGGCGCACGCCAAGCGTCAATTTGGGTCCTCTGGGTAGCGAGGACTCGCCGTTTGGCGTGCGGCACAAGCCGCTTGTCAGATAGAACAAATGTCCGATTGCGGACAGCCCTGTAGTGCGCATACGATGAGCCCCCGCCTCATGAGGGAGTCAGCCGCACGTGGCTGGCCCGCGAGGGACCCGGGTCCACGGTTGACAGCCACCAGGGTGGCGAGAGCCCACTGAGCCCGAGAAGCGTTGAGCCCCAGCCGCGATTCATCGCGACCGGGGCTCCGCTGTATTCCGGGTGATTCTAGCCGAGCGACTTGCTCAGATTCGCCATCTCGATGGCGGCCTCGGCAGCCTCCCAGCCCTTGTTGCCGGCCTTGGTACCCGCACGCTCAACAGCCTGGTCGATCGTGTCGGCGGTGATCACGCCGAACATCACCGGGACGCCGGTATCCAGCGACACCTTGGCGACGCCCTTGCTAACCTCGGCCGAGACGTATTCGAAGTGCGGCGTGCCGCCACGGATGACGACTCCGAGAGCGACGACAGCATCGTATCGGCCTGTCGCAGCGAACTTGCCTGCTACGAGCGGGATCTCGAACGCACCGGGGACCCAGGCGACGTCGATGTCGTCGGCCGAGAGGCCGTGGCGGACGAACGCGTCCTGTGCGCCCG
Organism: Coriobacteriia bacterium; assembly: GCA_013334745.1. Lineage (NCBI taxonomy): Bacteria > Bacillati > Actinomycetota > Coriobacteriia > Coriobacteriia bacterium. The sequence goes on along the minus strand of JAAXWY010000001.1, from coordinate 116,103 downwards.
CGAGCAAGCGGCTCGAGAGCAGCTCATTGAAGCGGGCGACCACGATAGCTACCTTGAGACCAGTTCCAACCAGATGTCCTTCGTACGTGCTCATGAAGCGTTCCCTTCACTTGTTGGCGACTGCCCCGGAAGCGACAGCGTGTGCGCCAGCTTCTCCTTCTTGGTGGTCAGGTACTTGATGTTGGTGTCGCACGACTCGACCTCGAGCGGTACCTGCTCGGTAACCTTGAGTCCGTAGCCCTCAAGTCCGACGATCTTGCGCGGATTGTTCGTCAGGAGGCGAATCGAGTGCAGCCCCAGATCGCACAGGATCTGCGCTCCGATCCCGTAGTCGCGAAGGTCGGCGGGGAAACCGAGCGCCTCGTTGGCCTCGACGGTGTCCGCCCCCTGCTCCTGTAGTTCGTATGCCTTGAGTTTGTTGGCAAGCCCGATGCCACGGCCCTCGTGCCCCACGATATAGAGGATGACACCCTCCCCGCGCACCTGAACACGGCGCATGGCCTCCTCGAGCTGAGCGCCGCAGTCGCAACGCAGCGAATGGAAGACGTCACCGGTCAAACACTCCGAGTGAACCCGAACGAGCACGTCAGGCTTGTCGGCGACGTCACCGACAACGAGTGCCATGTGGGTTCGATCGTCGGTGAGGCTTCGGTAGCCGTAGCCGGTGAAGTCACCGAACCGAGTGGGCAGGACGACCACGGAATCGCGGACGACGAGCTTCTCGCTTCCTCGTCGATATCTGATCAGGTCCGCGACGGTGATCATCTTGAGGCCGTGTTCTGCGGCGAAGGTCTCAAGTTGCGGACGCCGAGCCATGGTACCGTCCTCGTTCATGATCTCGCAGATGACCCCGGCGGGCGCCAGCCCGGCCATCCGTGCCAGATCGACTGCGGCCTCGGTGTGCCCAGCGCGCTCGAGAACGCCCCCGGCCCGAGCCTGCAGCGGGAAGACGTGCCCGGGCATCGAGATGTCATCCGGCGTCGTCCCTGCGGCGATGGCTGTTGTGATCGTCACCGCCCGGTCAGCCGCCGAGATGCCCGTGGTGATGCGGCCCTTAGCGCCGATCGAGCAGTGAAACGCCGTACCCTGCTCGGAGGTGTTCTCATCGGCCATGGGCGGGATGCCAAGCTGGCCAAGCCGTTCTGCCGTCATCGGCATGCAGATCAGGCCGCGACCGTGGCGAGCCATGAAGTTGACCGCCTCGGGGGTGACGAGCTCTGCTGCCATGACGAGGTCGCCCTCGTTCTCGCGATCCTCGTCGTCGACGACGACCAGCATGCGGCCGGCGCGTATCTCTGCGATCCCCTCTTCGATCGTTGAGAAGGGAGGGTGCGGTGCGGCGGCGTTCATCGGCCCCCCTCCGCAAACTCACGAAGCATGTCGCCTAGCCCGCGACGACCGGTACTGTCGCCGCCCTCGCCGGTGTTGGCGTAGAGGTCGACGAAGCGCTTGACGTACTTCGCCATGAGGTCGATCTCGATGTTCACACCGGACCCGATGGGCTTCTCCTTGAGCGTCGTGGACGCCTCGGTGTGCGGCACCACTGCCGCAGCGAAGCTATCGCCCCGAATCTGAGCGACCGTCAGTGAGATGCCGTCGACGGCTATCGAGCCCTTCGGGATGATGAACTCCATGAGCGAAGACGGAACCTGGAACTGGTAGATCGTGGAGTTGCCGGCGGGATGCCGAAGAAGAAGCCGCCCGATACCGTCAACGTGGCCAGAGACGATGTGACCCCCGAGCCTGTCAGACATGCGCAGCGCGCGCTCGAGGTTGACCTTCGTCCCCTGCTTGGCCGACGCCAGCGTCGTGCGTGCGAGTGTCTCCTCGCTCACGTCAGCGACGAATGCGCCACGTGCGAAGTTGGCGATCGTAAGGCAGGCACCGTCAACCGCGACCGAATCGCCCAGTCCCATGTCGCGACCGAAGTCCGGGGCGTAGATCTCAAGCTGCGCCCCGGAAGAGACGCGGTCTGCCCGCATCACGATTCCTTGTGACTCAATGATTCCGGTGAACATGCGAAGCACCCTTTCCTATCGCAGGTCGGCGGGCGCGGTGGCACCCCAGACCGTAACGGCTACATCTCCGATAATGCCTGCTTCGAGCGGCCTCATGCGGTGTACCAACGAGGAACCTTCACGGTCGGGGGGCCCGATGAAGATGGGAACCGCAGTCCCGCCCATGCCGCCCGCGGTAACGCAGACGAGCTCGTCGATGAGGTCCTCGGTCCACAGCGACGACAAGAGCCGAGGACCAGCCTCGACGAGCACCTCGCCGATCCCGATCCAGCCCAGTGCCCTCAACGCCCCGGCAAGACCGTCCGCGGCCTTCCACGGCACAACCCGAACAGACTGTGAGTCCGAGTCCCACCCCGAGAGATCAGCGCGCTCGCTCGCGAGAAGCACCGTCTCGGCGGCTCCGTCCGAAAAGACCCGGGCGCTGCGCGGCGGAAGCGTCTGGTGTGCGAGGACGACACGAAGAGGTTGCTCGGTGGCCAAGGCTCCGTCGGCCGTGCGTACCGTGAGTGCGGGATCATCGGCCTGAACCGTCACGGCCGAGACAAGCACTGCGTCCGTGTGCGCCCTGAGACGCCGCGTCACGCCCGAACCCGACTCTCCCGTCATCGTGGCCCGTTCGCCGAGTGCGAAGGCCACACGGGCGTCCAGAGAGGTGCCGACTTTGACGCTCACCCGAGGCACGCCTGTCGCGAGCCGTTTGATCCAACCGGAGTTGAGCTCAGCGAAGGGGCGCGGGTCCGAGGCGAACCCGACGACCACGCCCGCTTCGGCGAGACGCGCTGCACCGCCCGACGCGTCGGTAGTGGGATCGCGCATTCCGATATCCACCCGCGACACACCTGCAGCCAGCAGCGCGTCGACGCAGGGCGGGGTCTTGCCGTGATGGGCGCACGGCTCCAACGTGACGTACGCGTGTGCCCCGCGAGCAGCTGTGCCCGCATCCCGAAGCGCGAGAACCTCCGCGTGTGGCTCGCCCGCACGATGATGGAATCCCTCACCGACGATCACACCGTCGCGCACCACAACACAACCCACGATGGGATTGGGCCACGTACGACCGAAAGCGCGCGCTGCAAGCGAAGCAGCGTGCGCGAGGAACGGGTCATCGACCCGATCTGCAACGTCTGAGAACAGACGCACTGAGGCGACCTTCCTTCTCCCATCCGGACTGTAACCGTCGGCCCCGGAATCACACCGGGTCGGCCCCTTGCGGGGTTCGCGGGCTCTAACCGCCGGTGGGGAGTCTCACCCCGCCCTGAAGAAAGCGTCGTAAGTATAGCGTATCGAGGCCGAAAGCCGCAGGTCAGGCAGTGGCGGACTCCGCAGACGCGCGGATAGCGGCAATTGCTGCACCTGGATCATCCGTGCCGAAGACGGCATTCCCCGCCACCAGACAGGTGGCACCCGCCTTCGCAACCACAGCAGCGGTGTCGACGTTGATTCCGCCATCGACCTGAATGATCGGAGCGGCGTCGAGCTTCTCACACATCCAGGTCAGTTCCGTGATCTTCTCGACACTGCGCTCAATGAACGACTGCCCACCGAAGCCGGGATTCACACTCATCACGAGCACCATGTCGACCATGTGGATGACGTCGATGATCGAATCCACAGACGTGCCCGGGTTGAGCGCGACGCCAGCCTTCGCCCCGCGTGCCCGAATCTCCGAGAGCGTTCGGTGCATGTGCGGCGAGGCTTCTGCGTGGATGGTTATCCAGTCAGCTCCTGCGTCGATGTACCAGCCGATCGTGGCATCGACGTTGTCGATCATGAGGTGAACGTCGAGCGGCTTCGTGGCTACACGCTTCAATGCCGCGATCACCGGCGGCCCAATTGTCAGGTTCGGGACGAAATGACCATCCATGACGTCGACGTGGATGAAGTCAGCACCACCTTGCTCGGCGATGGCCACGGCATCAGCAAGCCGCGTGAAGTCGGATGAGAGGATCGAGGGCGCAATCTGTATACGGTTCGACACTCAGGTCCTCCTCGGTGAAGCGGGGTCAGTCCTGCAGGAAGCCCAGCCCATGGAGCTCGTCCTTGGCTTCGCGATCGAGCAGCGCACGTTCGCCCTGCTCGACGGGCATCCCTTCGTAGAGTACCGCACGCACCTGACGCGTGATGGGCAGCTCGAGACCCTCTCGGGTGGCCAACTCGTCGACGGTGACACATGCGACGGCACCCTCGGCAACCATGTGGGTGCGCTCCACGAACTCCTCGAGCGTGCCGCCCTGGGCGAGAAGCTCGCCGAGCCCACGGTTGCGAGAATGGCGGCTCGTACAGGTGACGATGAGGTCGCCCATTCCGGCGAGCCCCATAAAGGTCATGGGGTTCGCCCCGAGTGCAGCGCCCAGTCGTGTCATCTCAGCGAGCCCGCGGGTCATGAGTGTGGCCTTGGTGTTATCGCCGTAGCCGAGTCCATCACAGATACCTGCCGCAATCGCGACGACGTTCTTGCTCGCGCCACACAGCTCGACTCCAACGACATCGGGATTCGTATAGACCCGGAAGAACGGGGTCATGAAAGCGTCCTGGAAGAGTTCGCCCACCTTGGGGTCGTACGCGGCAACCACCGTCGCCGAAGGAACGCCCTTGCTGACTTCCTCGGCGTGGTTGGGACCGGAAAGACCCGCGATCCGATTCTTGTTCCCGAAGACGTCGGCGAGCACCTCTGTCATGAGCATGTTCGACCCGCCCTCGACGCCCTTCGAGAGGATGACGACCGGCGTATCCGACCCGAGGAACGGCTGCATGTTCGTCGCAGTCTCGCGGACGCCGACCGACGGCGTGACCATGACGACCGCCTCGGCACCGCGAAGCACGGGCTCCATGTCCGGCGACGCGAAGACGCCGGCTGAGAGATCGACCTCCGGCAGATACAGCGGGTTGCGCTTGTTCTCGTTGATTCCTTCTGCGATCTCAGGCTCGCGAGACCACAGCGCCACGTCGTGGCCCTTACCCGACAGAACCCATGAAACCGCGGTCCCCCACGACCCGGCACCGATTACGGCGATGCGCATCAGTCGCTCTCCTTCTCTGTGGTGGCGGAACCCTTGCCGCCAAACGATATCTTAGGCTCTTCGCCCCGCCAGATGCGGACGATGTTGGCGCGATGTCGCCATATCACCAGGGCGGCGGCGACCGTCGCGAATCCGACGATCGTCCAGTCCCCCGGATAGAAGATGAAGCACAGCACCGGATAGGCCAGCGCGATGAGGACCGAACCGAGTGAAACCATCCTCGAAGTCACCACGATGACAACGAAGATGCCGAGCAGAAAGGGCCACGGGTACGGTGTCAGAATGAGCAGCGCACCCGCTGCGGTGGCGACCCCCTTACCGCCGCGTAGCTTGATGTAGGGCGAATACGAGTGTCCGAGAATCGCAGCCATGGTCGCCAGAATCATCGCCCACGTGTTCGCGACCGGTCCGAATGAGCCGATTGACACTATCAAAGCCGCGACGGCGACGGCAGCCGAACCCTTCGCGGCATCAAGCAGCAGACACAGGATCGCGGAGCGAGCACCCAGGGTGCGGTAGACGTTCGTCGCTCCGAGGTTGCCTGAGCCGTGCTGGCGAACGTCCACGTTGTGCAGACGCAGCCCGATGATCAGCGCCCACGGGATGCCCCCGAGGAGGTAGCCAACGGCTACAGCCGCAAGCAGTCTGACTGCCAGCATCACATTCACGCGCTAGTCCTTCTTGCGGAACTTGAGCACGATCGGTGTACCGATAAGGTCGAAACGCTCGCGAAGCCTGTTCTCGAGATAGCGCTTGAAGTTGTCATCGACAAGCGTGGGGTGATTCGCGAAGAACGTGAACCCGGGAGGTGCGGTGCGCGTCTGCGTCACGTAGTGGAGCCTCAGCGTCTGCTTGCCCTTGCTCACGGTGTGGCCGAACTCACGCATCTCGGTGAGCAGCTTGTTCAGCGCGCTCGTTGGTATCTCCTGCATGTAGTTCTCGTACGCGGTGTCCACGGCATCCCAGATGCGTGCGACACCGCGGCCGGTGAGAGCGCTGATCTTGAGCACCGGGGCGTAGCCGACGAAGTTGAGGCGCTCGGCAACTCGAGTGTCGATCGCCTCCTTCTCTTCGGCCGTCTCCAGGGCGTCCCACTTGTTCAGGAGCACCACGAGTGCACAGCCGCGCTCGGAGGCGAAGTTGGCGACACGCTGATCCTGGTCGGTGAGACCGATGGTGGCGTCGATGACGAGCAGGGCGACATGTGCGCGATCGATCGCACGCATCGCGCGCACGAAACCGTAGTACTCGACGTCTTGATCGATGAGTGACTTGCGGCGGATGCCAGCCGTGTCGACCAGACGGTACTGAACGCCGTCGCGCTCGAAATCCATGTCGATGGCGTCACGCGTGGTGCCGGCGACATCCGAGACGATGGCACGCTCTACGCCGGTCAGTCGGTTGAGCAGCGAGGACTTGCCGGCGTTCGGGCGTCCGATGATGGCGACGTCGATCGCATTGCTTTCCACGATGGGCTCTGACTCCGGCAGCACCTTGACGACCTCATCGAGGAGGTCGCCCGTGCCGTGCCCATGCGTCGCCGAGACGGGCCACGGGGTGTCCAACCCGAGCGCCCAGAACTCGTGGGCCTCATCATCGCGGCCCGGAGTGTCCATCTTGTTGACGGCAAGAAACGTCGGGCGGCCGGCACGCTTAAGGATGCGAGCGACTTCCTCGTCCTCCGGCGTGAGCCCCGCCTTGCCGTCCACGAGGAAGACGATGGCATCGGCCTCTTCGGCAGCCATGAGTGCCTGCGAGCGGATCGAGCTTTGGAACTCATCGGCCGACTTGCCCGACTCGATACCGCCGGTGTCGATCAAAAGGAAGTCGACACCGTTCCAGTCGGCGTGGTGGTAACTGCGATCACGGGTGACGCCACGCATCTCGTGCACGATGGCGTCAGCGGTCTGCGTGATTCGGTTGACGAAGGTCGACTTGCCCACATTGGGGCGTCCGACGACGGCGACGATAGGCAGCGCCATGGGCGCGTCACTCCTTATGTTGGTGCGGGTGGGCGGCCACATCCTGTAGCCCAGCCAGCAGCCCCGCGGCGTCACAGGATACCAGACGGACGTCTCGACCCGTGAGCCGAGGCAGGTCCGCGCACGCCATCCCGTCAAGCAACAGACCATCGGCGTTCGCCACGATGTCGGGTATGAGAACGGTCGTCTCGGCGGATAGCGTGCCGATCTCGGCGACGAGATCGGCGCCACACAGGAGCCCGGAAACGCTGACATTGCCGCCGAAGAACGCGTTCTCGACTGCAAGCACATCAATGCGACCGCTGAGGTCGGCCTCAAGTGACCGCCTCAGCACAGGAGCGAACAGAGCCCCCGTGACGAGAGTGACCGGCGTCGAGATCGAGGGGCCGAGCTCTCCCAGTTCATAGGCCACGCGCCCGAGACCATCCAGCCAGTCGCGGACAAGCCCGATGCCGTTCTCGTATTGAGGGAAGCCGTCGTAGCGCTCGGCGTCGGGCACATCGCACCCGGCGTTCAGGTAGAACTCATCGGCAAGGTAGACGAAGTCGATGCCGTCTCGCTCCCGAAACGCGGTCTGCCACTCCTCGACCTGAGCGACTACGACGCGGGCATCTTGGCGACCTTCGTAGCCCTTAGCGAACTTCACCTGATGTGCGGTGAAGCCAAGCGGCACGATTCCTACACTCGCGACGCCCTCGCGCTCAGCAAGCCACGCAAGCGTCGCATCGAGCTGCGGACCGTCGTTGACGTCCGGCACAAGCACAATCTGAACGTGAAACTCGATTCCCGCAGCAAGCAACTCGTCGATGCGCTCCAGCGCCCGGTCCTCCCGTGCACACACGAGCTGCTCTCGCACCGCCGAGTCGGCTGAGTGCAGTGAGACGTAGAGCGGTGAGAGCTGCTGCTCGATGATCCGATCGACATCGCCGTCGGACAGGTTCGTGAGCGAGACGAAGTTGCCCTGCAGAAAGGACAGCCGATAGTCGTCGTCGCGCAGGTAGAGCGCTCTGCGCATGCCGGTGGGAAGCTGAGTCATGAAGCAGAATGCGCAGTGGTTGCGACACGTCTTGACGCCATCGAACACGGTTTCGGTGAACGTGACACCCCACGATTCGCCGGAATCGCGAACGAGGGACACGGTGTCGGCGGCACTCCCCCGTCGTTGGACGACGATGTCGACCTCCGCCTCATCCGCATGCCACTGCCAGTCGATGACGTCGTGAAGAGGAGCGCCCGCGGCCATAACGACGATGTCACCCTCGGCCAGGCCTGCACGCGACGCCGGTGAACCATCGGCCACAGACGCGATGACGCCGCCGCCCGTTGCCGGGGGTACGCGCCGTCCATATTCGGCGCGGACACTCACGGCCTAGTCCATCGCTTCGATCGCGTGGATCACGCCTTGCATCTGCTCGCTTGGGGTGGACGCTCCGGCAGTGACGCCGACCGTCGAGGCACCCGAGAACCACTCTCGCTGCAGCTCATCTGCGGTCTCCACCTGATGCACGCGCTGATTGACGGCGCTGCAGATCTCGGTCAGGCGCGTGGTGTTGCCCGAGTTGTGTCCGCCCACGACGATCATGACGTCCACGTGGCCGGCGAGCTCCTCGGCGGACTGCTGGCGCTTCGCCGTCGCCGAGCAGATCGTATTGAAGACCCGGACTTCACTGGCGCGTTCTGTGACCGCGTCGACGACTTCGCGAAGTCGCGAAAGCGATTGGGTGGTTTGAACGACGATGCCGACGCGACGCGACGGGAGGCGGTCCGGCAGCTCTGCAGCGGTCGAAACGACGAGCGCCTGTCCGCCCGCATGCGCCATGATCCCTTCGACTTCGGGGTGATCGGCTTCGCCCACGATGATGACTGTGTAGCCGCCGAGCTTCAGCTCCTCGGCGGCCTCGTGCGCCTTGCTGACGTGAGGGCACGTTGCGTCGACGACGTCGAGACCGCGCTCACGCGCGTCATCGATGATCGCGGGGTCGACACCGTGGCTGCGGATCACGAGCGTTCCGGAGGGTGCCTCATCGAGCGTCTGTGCGACCTCGACGCCCTGATCCCTGAGCGCGGCAACAGCCTGCGGATTGTGAATCAGAGGACCCAGCGTGTGCACGACACTGCTGCCCGCGGCAGCCTCCTCGGCGAGTTTGAGCGCGCGCTCCACCCCGTAGCAGACACCGGCATAGCGTGCGACCTCGACGCGCATGGGTTACTCCCTTCCCGCAGCGTCACGCGCTGCGGCCACGCGTCGCATTATCTCACTCGTCATCGCAGCCGTCCGCTCCTTGCGCCCGCCCTCCTGAAACAAGTCGGGCCACACCGGCTCGCCGAACGTGAGCGTGACACGCGGGAACCGAGGGATCTTGGCGCCGGCCGGCAGCGCGAGGTCGGTGTTCGCGATTCCCACGGGGACGACTGGCACAGCGGCCCTCATCGCGATGAACGCGACGCCCGAATGCGCCTCTCCAAGCGCTGCATCGTCGACCGGCGCCCCTGCGCGACGCCGCGTCCCCTCAGGAAACATCCCAACGGGCTCACCACGGCCAAGAAGCGATGTCGCACGCTGAATCGCCTCACGGTCGGCACTGTCGCGCGCGATCGGAAACACCCACACCCGGGAGAGCAGCCACTTGAGCGGCTTGACTTCGAACAGCTCGCTCTTGGCGATGAAGTGCGTCTCCCGTGGTGCCGCACACCACATGAGGACCGGATCCAGATAGCTGACGTGGTTGCCGGCCAGGATGTAGCCGCCATCGGCGGGCACGTTCTCGATACCGATAATGCGGGTGCGGTACGTTGCGAGGATCAGCGGTCCGACCGTGCGGCGCAGTAGCCTGGCCAGCCTCCACGACGGCGCGCCGTCTCCGGTTGCCGGAAGCCCCGTGAACTCGCGCGTCACCCGTGCAACTCCCGTGCAAGCCCCGCTATCTGATCGATGACCTGCTCCAGCGTCATCCCGGTCGTGTCGATCTCGACTGCTCCAGACGCACGCGTGAGCGGCGAGTGATCTCTCTTTGAGTCCGCCTCATCACGGCGGACAAGCGCCTCTTGCACCGCATTTGCATCCGCCGCTATACCAGCGTCCGACTGCTGAGCAGCCCTGCGTCGCGCTCGCTCTTCCGGCGATGCGGTGAGAAAGACCTTGAGCTCTGCGTCAGGAAACACAACCGAGCCGATGTCACGACCTTCGACTACGACATCGCCTGCGTGCGCAAGCTCGCGCTGCTGGGCGACCATAGCCTCCCGCACGCGCGGAAGACGCGCAACGGCGCTTACCGCCTCATCGATAGCGGGCGTCCGGATGGCTTCAGTGACGTCGACGCCGGCGATCGAGACGAGGCTCGGCAACGCCTCTCCGGGCTCGTGGGCGAACTCAACACGGTCGGTGGCAGCGATGTGAGCCAGCGAGGACTCGTCATCAAGCGCGACACTGAGGTCGGCAGCCCGGCACGCGAGTGCGCGGTACATCGCTCCGGTGTCGAGATAGTGGAAGTCCAGTGCCTGCGCGAGCTGCTTGGCAACCGTTGACTTGCCCGATCCAGCGGGCCCGTCGATGGCGATGATCAAAGTCGGCAGAGCTCCCTCAAGTCGCCTACAAAGCGCGCGTATCGTACCACGCAGCGAGTCCTAATCGGCGCGAGCCTGGAGCCCGAGGAGGTCGGTCTCAAACCCCGGATAGCTCACGCTGACCGCCTCAAAAGTGTCGATGGACACCGGCTGCGCCGCTACCAGTCCTGCGACTGCCCATGTCATGGCCAACCGATGGTCTCCGAGCGAATCCAACGTCGCGCCCTGAAGAGCAGCTGGACCTCGAACCACGAGCGTCTCCCCTTCAGCACGGGCGTGAGCTCCCAGCGCGGTCAGCCCACCGACGATCGCCTCGAAACGATCCGACTCCTTGACACGAAGCTCGCCGACAGACTCGAAGCGGGTCTCCCCCTCGATCTGCGATGCGACGAGCGCGAGGATCGGTATCTCATCGACGAGCGAGGGAATCTCGGCCGCGGTGACGGTTGTCGGCTGCATGGAGGGAGAGAATCGAACCTCGATCTCGCCAACCCGCTCGTTGCCGGCCTCCGGGAAGGGAACGACGCGTACCTGCGCACCCATTCGTTCAAGCACCGCCAAGAAGCCGGTTCTCGTTTCGTTGAGCGACACACCCGGCAGCCGCAAATCGGATCCCGGAACCATAAGGCCTGCAGCCACGAGGAATGCCGCGCTGGACGGATCGCGCGGCACTGCGAATGACCCTGGAGATGTGAGGGTAGCCGGACCGGTCACCGAGGCTCGGCAGCGGCTCGCGTCGACACCCACGCCCACTCCGAAGGCGGGCAGCATGCGTTCTGTGTGGTCACGAGAAAGGGCAGGTTCCTCCACGCTCGTGACGCCATGCGCACGGAGTCCAGCCAGAAGCACGGCGGTCTTGACCTGTGCAGAAGCAACAGGCGACACGAACACCAGAGGCTCGACGACGGCGGTTGGGAGAACGGTGATGGGTAGCGTACCGCTCTCGGAGGTCGCGATTCGCACCCCCATGGACTCGAGCGGATCGGTGACGCGACGCATGGGACGCCGAGAGAGGGATTCATCGCCGGTCAAGGCGACCTCCACCGGCCAGCCGGCAAGAACGCCAAGGAGCAACCGCGCCGTGGTGCCGCTGTTGCCGCAGTCTATGGGTGAGTGTGGGCACCGCGGCCCTCTCACTCCCCATCCCCGGATACTTCCCGCAAGCGAGCCATCTTCCACCGGAGAGAGTTCCACGTGCGCTCCAAGCGCACGAACCGCGTGGATGGTGGCCTGCACGTCCTCAGAGTCCAGAACGCCCGTGAGCTCGGTCGTTCCTTCAGCCATCGCCGAGAACAACACGGCGCGATGCGACAGCGACTTGTCGCCCGGGACATGAACCTCCCCTACGAGCGAGGGGCAGCCTCCTCCGAATGTGCGCTTCACGAGCCCTCCTTGGTCTCGGCCAGCGGGGACACGCGGGGCTCGTACCCACGCCCGGCGAGGTCCGCCACGAGCGACGCGGTATCGCCCTCATCGGTAAGAACCAGAACGAGTACGGCGGAATCCTCGGTTTCGTGATCGATGTCGATGCCTTCGATATTGCATCCCGCACGCGAGACGGCGCCTGTGATCTCTGCGACCACACCGGGACGGTCCAACATCGGGACGCTGAGCTCTGTGAGCTGAGCGGTTGCCGGCACCCACTGCGCCGGCAGCGAACGCCGGACCTCGGCAGCAGCCTCCAGCCACGAGCGAATCGCCTCGGAATCACGCGTCCGCACGAGCGCCTCGAACCTGCCGAGGCGTTCTCGCAACTCCTCGAGACCCTCGGAGAGAGCGTCCGCGTTGTCCAGGCAGATGCCCGTCCATAGGTCGGAGCTACCCGCCGCGATGCGAGTCGTGTCCTTGAACCCGCCCGCCGCCAAGCGCATCAGCTCGCCGCGCTCACCCGCGTGAGCCGCAGCAAGGTCGACGAGCGCCGCAGCGGCGATGTGGGGCACGTGACTGACGATGGCGACCGCCTCGTCGTGGGCCTCAGCGTCAACGGACACGACCCGAGCGCCGATGGAAGTCACCAGAGCGTGAACGGCTGTGTAGACGTCCGGGTCGCTGTCGTGTGTAGGCGTGAGCAACCAGTACGCGCCGTCGAAGAGATCCGCCCGCGCCGCGGCCACACCGGACCGCTCGCTGCCGGCCATCGGATGGCCGCCCACGAACCGCCCTGGTTCACGCAACGCAGTACGCGCTGCAGCAAGGACGCCGGCCTTGGTCGAAGCGACGTCAGTGATCGCTCCGACGAAGCCGGCTTCTCCGAGTCCGGTCAGCCACGAGCCAGCGAAGCGTGCCGGTGTCGCGATCACCGCAAGATCCACTCCGTGCACGCCAAGCCACTGAGCCGCCTGATCGCTCGAATCAACCGCACCCTCGTCGATGATGCCGTGCTCGAGCGCGTAGCCGATGGTATCGGCGTCCGTGTCTATGCCGATGACAAGCGGCGGGTCTTCAAGCCCACGAAGCGCGGCCGCCAGCGAACCGCCGATCAGCCCGACGCCGATGACGGCGATGCGGTCGAATCCACCGGGCTTGCTCACGCGATCTCAACTCCCAGGTGCTTTCCCTCGAGCCCGAGAAGCGGGGCCACACCGGCCATCAGATCGCCGAAGCCGTCAGGCGTCAGGGACTGCGGTCCATCGCACTTGGCCCGCTCCGGATTGGGGTGCACCTCGACCATGAGTCCGTCGGCGCCAGCCGTAATCGAAGCCCGCGACATCGGTGCGACGAGGTCGCGCCTGCCAGTTGCATGTGAGGGATCCGAGATCACGGGCAGATGCGTGAGCGCCTTGAATGCGGCCACAGCAGCGAGATCAAGCGTGTTGCGAGTGTAGGTCTCGAAGGTGCGGATGCCACGCTCGCAGATCATGATGTCCCGGTTGCCGCCCTTCAGGAGGTACTCAGCGGCCGAAAGGGTCTCCTCGATCGTCGCCGACATCCCTCGCTTGAGGAGCACGGGGCGATGCATCTTGCCCAACTCGTCGAGCATCATGAAGTTCTGCATGTTGCGAGCGCCGACCTGCAATACGTCGGCCCACTCTGCGACCGTCTCGGCGTCGCGGACATCGAGGACCTCCGTCACGACGGGAAGCCCAACGGAATCCCCGGCCGAACGAAGAAGCTTGAGCCCCTCGAGTCCCATGCCCTGGAACACGTATGGGCTCGTACGCGGCTTGAATGCCCCGCCCCGGATCATCGTGGCACCGGATGCGGCAGATGACGCCGCCACAGACATCATCTGCTCCTCCGATTCGATGGAGCACGGGCCCGCCATGACCGCGAAAGCCCCGCCGCCAACCGATGACCGCCCGATGGTGATGACGGTGTCCTCGGACTGAAACTCCCTTGTGACCAACTTGTATGGCTTGAGGACTCGGACGACTTCCTCGACACCGGGGAGTCCATCAAGCTCGAGCTGGTAGATGATCTCGCGTTCGCCGATGACGCCGATGACCGTCTTGACCTCGCCCTGTGAAAGATGCGCTTCTGCACCGTGCGAACGCAGGACTTCAACGACGTGGTCGACCGTCTCCTGGGACGCGTGATCCTTCATGACTACGAGCATGTGTCTCTCCCTGATCCGTCGCGCTTCGAATGAGCCGCGCTCGTTGGTGATGACGCTGCGGACAATCCGCTAGAACGAACCGAGCGCCTTGGAAGTCGCATCGATAGCGGCAATCGTGGCCTTGGTATCGCTGGGAGTCCCGACCCCGACGCGTAGCGCGGGCGCTGTGCCAAAGTCGCGCACGATGATGCCCTCGTTCAGTAGCGCCTCGAACACCTCGGCCGGCCGCTGCGTCTTCATCCAGACGAAGTTCGTCTCCGACACGGCATACCCGATGCCGAGCCGGTCAAAGCAGGAATACAGGTGCGTCTTCTGTTCCTGGTTCTCTTGGCGGCGTCGCCGTACTTCAGCCTGATCGGAGAGCGAGTAAAACGCGCCGACTTGCGCGACTGTGTTGACGTTGAAGGGCTCACGCACCTTGTCGACCGCGGAGATCATCTGGGTGGGAAGCGCGCCGTAACCGACTCGAGCACCGGCCAGCGAGTAGATTTTGGAGAACGTGCGAAGGACGCAGATCCGTCCGTCAGGGTCGAAGTAGTCCAGCCCGTTCGGGAACCGCTCATCGGTGACGTACTCGAAGTACGCCTCATCAAGCACCACGAGAACGTGATGCGGAACCGCCGCAATGAAGGCGTCGAACGCCTCTGCATCGTAGATGGTTCCCGTGGGGTTGTTGGGGTTGCAGAGGAATAGCAGACGGGTCTTGTCGGTGATTGCCGCAAGCATGGCATCGAGGTCGTGGACGAGTCGGTCCGTGAGAGGGACCTTGACCGCAGTTGCACCCATGAGCTGCGTGACCATCGGGTAGACCACGAAACTCGGCCATGCGAACACAACCTCGTCACCCGGCCTGAGCACGCACTGCGCAATCAGACGGATGAGTTCGTTGCTGCCATTGGTGACCGACACGTTCTCGAACGAAACGCCGAGATGCCCCGCAAGCCGCTCACGCAATGCCCGAACGGAGCCATCGGAATAGACGTTGAGCCGACCCAGCACCGCGCTCATCGCATCGAGCGCCACCGGAAACGGCCCGTAGGGGTTCTCGTTGCTCGAGAGCTTGCGGATGGTGTCCACACCGGAACGCTCACGAACCTCGCTCGCCCGCAGACCCGGTGCGTAAGGCACCATCGGGCCGAGTTCAGATCGTATGAGAGCTTCGAAATCCATGAGACCCTCGTTGGGCGGGCGCCGCATCCGACGCGTCGGTGGTGCGGACGATTGTCGCAGGTGAGAACCGTCGCGGCAACCGCATTCCTACCCCTGGCGATACTCAACGAGGGTCGCGTAGTCGCTTCCCACCCGGATCAGTGCCAGTTGCGCGGTCGCGATCTCAAAACTCCAGAGCTGCTCGGACGACAGCGCGAACAGGTGCGCGAATGCCGCGCGCATGACGCCCGCGTGGCACACGAGGGCGTGTCGACCGCCGACCGCCCGCACCTCGCCGACAACAGCGGCGACGCGCCGCTGCAGATCGAGTCGGGACTCCCCGCCGGGTGCGACAGGCGCGTCGTAGGAGCGGTAGTCGAGCGGCACCCCCGCTGCAATCGCCTCGTCCCAGGTCAGCCCATGCGCGGCGCCAAAGTCCAACTCGAGTAGCCGATCATCGAGGAGCATCGGGGCGCCGGTGAGGCGTGCAGCTCTCTGGGCCACGACGCGCGCACGCAGCAGTGGTGACGTGCGGATGGTCTCGGGCGCGAATGCTGCAATCTTCCCAGGCAGCCGCCGTGCCTGGAGCTGTCCACGATGCGTGTAGGGGGTCTCGCCTTGACCCACGAAACGGCGACTCACGTTGGCTTCAGTCTCAGGATGCCTGACGACGAGCAGGAGTGTCTCGGGCACACTCACACCGCCAGTGCGAAGGTGGCGAAGAGCAACGCCTCTGTGAGCACGACGCTGGCGCCCATGACGTCACCTGTCACGCCGCCGAAGCGCAGCGACAGGACGTGCGGGATGGCGAGTGCGTAGAACACGCCGACTCCCACGAGAACCATTCCGACGACAGAGTATCCGGGCCACATGAGTGCGCACACGCCCGCGAGCGTCGCCACACATGCAATCGCCGAGACAGCGGACGGCCGGCCCATGACCGAACGGCCCAGTCCCCCGCCCTTCGCTGGCCTGCCGAGCCACGCCGCCGCTGTGGCCGCGAATCGCGCAATGATCGGGACGACGAGAACGGGCAGCTGGTGGCGCGTGATGAACGAACCCATGCCTGCCACCTCGAAGACCACGATGAGCGCGACCGCTGCGGCACCGAACGCCCCGACCGAACTGTCGCTCATGATCTCGAGCCGCCGCTCACGATCCTCTGAGCCCCAGTAGCCATCAGCGACGTCGGCGAGCCCATCCCAGTGCAGCAGTCGGGTCATCACGGCCCACACGATGATGACGAACGCCGCTGCCGCGTACTGTGCGCGCTGAAGCGCCCCCGCGTATTCGGCAAGCTTGATGATGCCGTAGCCTACCGAGCCGATCAGCGCGCCCACGAGCGGGAACCAGCCAGCTGCGTGCGTGCGTCCACTCTCGGGCCATCGCGCGCGCAGCGGAACCGATGTCAGCAGGGTAAGCGCGATGCCCGCGTCAGTGAGTGGTGTGGATGTCGAACGCTCCGCCACTGCGTCAGCCTTCCGCGCCCGAAACGCCAGCCTCGGCAAACGTCGCCATACCCGACATCATCTCGCACGCGGCGTCGATCACCGCCATCGCCAACGCTGCGCCGGTGCCCTCCCCCAGACGCATGTCCAGTTCGAACACGGGGCCGAGTCCGAGCGCCGCAAGCGCAATCCGGTGCCCTGGCTCGGCCGAGACGTGTGATGCGAACACGTAGTCGAGTGCCGCCGGGCAGAGCGCGCGTGCCGCCAGCGTGGCTGAGCCGGCGATGAAGCCGTCCGAGACGACGGCCACCCGCTCACTGGCGGCGCCGATGATCACGCCTGCAAGCGCGGCGATCTCCAGACCTCCCACGGCGCTGAGAACGCCGAGCGGGTCTTGCTCGGCGACGCGGTTGAACGCGAGTGCGTCGCGAACGACGTGTGCCTTGTGGCTGACCCCTGCCGCGTCGAGACCCGTACCCGGACCCACTACGTCGTCGACGGACGCGTCCGTGAAAGCCGCGGTCAGTGCCGCTGCCGCCGTGGAGTTCCCGATTCCCATCTCCCCGGTTCCGATGAGCGATGCGCCCTGACGGA
The DNA here is from genome assembly GCA_013334745.1 of Coriobacteriia bacterium. Classification (NCBI taxonomy): domain Bacteria; kingdom Bacillati; phylum Actinomycetota; class Coriobacteriia; species Coriobacteriia bacterium. The sequence goes on along the minus strand of JAAXWY010000001.1, from coordinate 98,772 downwards.
CCGCCTTGCGAGCCGCCTCCACGCCCACCAGCACCGCCTGTGCGCACTGCTCGCGGGTCATGGCCGGGCCCTTCGCCATGTTCGCAGTGCCCAAAGCGACCTTCGTGTGGCCGATTCCCTGGAACTCGGCCAGGTCACGTGCGACGCCTACGTCGTACACGTCGACATCCGCTCCCACGGAACGTGCGATCTGGTTGATCGCGGCACCCGCCTGGGCGAAGTTCGCAACCATCTGCCACGTCACATCCTGCGGATACGGCGAGACTCCCTCGGCGACCACTCCATGGTCACCGGCCATAAGCAGAATCCGCTTGGCTGCGACGGAAGGGTGCACCGTGTCCTGAACCCGAGCCACCCGGGCCGCGATCTGCTCGAGTCTCCCCAGTGATCGAGGCGGCTTGGTGAGGCTATCCAGGCGCTCCCAGGCGCGCACTTCCGCATCCTCGGCCGTGCGTTCAACCGAAGCGGTGACCGCCACGAGGCTCGATTCGAAGTCGCTGTCGGAGATGAGCATACAAGTCCCTTCAGGGTGATCAGTCGGTAGGCCACTCAGCGTCTCGCGGCAGCCGTTCAAGGTCGAGTAGCCGGCCGCCGATGGCGACGTAGGCACGGTCGGCGGAGCCGATGAGCCGGGCGTTGGCTCGACCGAGCACGTCACGGAAGAGCCGACCGGTGGCAAAGGCGGGCACAACGCCGGATCCGACTTCGTTGGTCACCACAATCGTGTGCCCGTCACGAACGAGCAGGACATCAACCGCCGCTGACACCATCGCCTCGAATCGCTCCGCAAGTTGCGGCGCAATCTCATCCGCACTGCCGAGACTTTCGCCGGGTGACTCCGATTCCCATGCCTGCTGCATCAAGTCACCCGCATAGGTTCCCAAGCAGTCGAGTAGCACAATCGACTCGTCGGGCACCTGCGCTAGCCAGCCCGCATCGCCCGCCGCTTCAATGACTGCAAAGCCAGCGGGTCGATCGTACTGGTGGGCAGCGATTCGATCGGCCATCTCGGGGTCGGAAGCGGTCGCGAAGACAGCGACCACGACGTCCTCGCCGAGAGCAAGCCGGCGCTCCGCAAGTCGCTGCGCAGCCGCAGACTTGCCGCTGCGGGCGCCACCAGTGATCACGACAAGCGCCATCAGCGCACTCCTCCGTCATCGGGCATGTCGACGGCCCTACGCAAGGCAACGACCTCCGCAGGCGTCAGTGCCCGCCAAGCGGCGCGTCCGATACCCTCGATGGCAATCGGCCCAAACGTCACGCGGTGCAGCTCGAGTACCGGGTGACCGATCTTCGAGAACATGCGACGGACCTGCCGCTTACGCCCCTCTCGAATGGCGATCTCAACATAGGTGGTGGCTCCGGATGAACGCAGCGTCTTGACGCGCGCGGGCGCCGTCACCCCGTCGTCGAGAGCTACTCCGTCGCGAAGTCGCTGCAGCGAAGCCTCGGAAGCGCGGCCATCGCATAGCACGCGGTAGACCTTCTCAACGTGACGGCTCGGATGAAGCAGCCGGTGGGCGATTTCCCCGTCTGTCGTGAAGAGAAGCAGCCCCGTGGTGTCAAAGTCCAGACGCCCCACCGGAAAGAGGCCCGGATTCTGTGCGACTGGAACGAACTGAGCCACGGTGGGCCTGCCTTGTGGGTCGCTCATGGTGGTGACGACGCCTGCGGGCTTGTTGAACGCAAGATAGACGGGAGCCGATGCGACCGATACCCGGCGCCCGTCCACCGTCACGGTATCGACAAGCGGATCGACCTTCACCCCTAGTTCGGTGACCACGACGCCGTTCACTGCCACCCTGCCAGCGGTCATGAGGTCCTCGCTCCCCCGCCGAGAGGCAGCGCCTGAACGGGCGAGAAACTTCTGGAGTCGCATCGGGACCACACGCTCTGCCGATTCGCTCGGCACCTCGCGTCCGGTCTCCCGACGGTCGCTGTTGTCCGCTGTCACGAGATCAGTCGACCAATTCGACTTCGTCGTCCGCGGCGTCTTCGGCGCCGAACACCGGGCCTTCGCCGGTCGAGAGACGATCGCGAATGGCTCGCTCGGTCTCCTCATCGGGGGCGAACTCCGCCAGAGGCGGAAGCTCCCCGATCTCCTTGAGCCCGAACTTCTCAAGAAACGTCCGGGTCGTCCCGTACAGGATCGCGTTGCCGGCGTTCTTGTCGCGGCCGATCTCTCGCACCAGGCCCTTCTCGACGAGCGAGGACACGACGCCTTCACTGTTGACGCCACGGACCGCATTGACTCCGTTGCGGGTCACAGGCTGGTGGTAGGCGATCACGGCGAGCGCTTCCAGCGCGGCCTGCGAGAGCCGACGCGTATCCCACGACAGCACGTACTGCTCGATGACGTCATGAAACGCCGGGTGCGTGTAGAACCGCCACCCACCTGCGACTTCGCGCAGCTGAAAGCCGCGATCACTCTCGCGGTACTCCTCGGCGATGTTGGAGAGCGCAGTATCGATATCGGCCGGCGATGCATCGAGCACCTTGGCCAGTCGCGCTGCCGATACAGGCTCATCGGAGACGAAGAGCAGCGCCTCGAGGCCGCCACGCAGATTCTGGTCTACGGTCATGCGTTACTCCCGGTCCTCAGGAAGACCGCGGCGAGCGGCCTCCTCGTCGTCGATGTGCGTGATCACGATGTCACCGAAGATCTGGTCTTGCGTGATGTCGGCTAGTCCGCGCTTGTACAGCTCGAGGATCGCGAGCAGGGTCACGACCACAATCTCGGGGTCGGGATCAGCCGACACGATCTCGGAGAAGCGCATGGTCTTGTGGCGCATGAGCTGCCGATGAACGCTCTCTGCGTGCAGCTCAAGCGATATGGGCATCGATGCGACGTGCTCTGCCTCCAGCAAGAACACCTCGCGACGGTGCAGCAGGTCGGCGCATATCACTGCGAGCCCGCGCAGTGTCACCCCCTCGAGATAGTCCGGCATGAGCGTGAGGAAGTCGTGCTCTAGGCCGGCCTGGCGCGGATGCATACGGTCCTCGGACTCCATGCGGGCCGAGATCTCGGCAGCGGCGTTCTTGAACTGCTTGTAGGCGATGAGTCGGGCCACGAGGATGTCTCGGGCCTCATCGGGCGAAAGGTCATCCAGGTCGTCGCCGAAGTACTGCTCTTCCTTCGGCAACAGCGACGAAGCCTTGATCTCGAGGAGGGTCGCCGCGACAAGTAGGAAGTCACTCGCAATGTCGAGATCGAGATCGGTCATCCGGTCGATGTAGGACAGGTACTGATCGGCGACGGTCGATATCGAGATCGCCGAAACATCGAGCTTCTGGCGCGACACGAGGTGCAACAGGAGATCGAATGGCCCCTCGAACACGTCCGTCTTTACGGTGTAGCCCGACACGGCGCGCGACCCTACTGACCGTCGAGGTAGCTCGGCGCGGAGTACTCGCGGGGGGTGTCAGGATCGCGGCGCTCGATGCCGGCGGTCAGCTCGGTGCGCTCGTCGATTCCGATCAGCTCGCGGCAGGCCGCAACGACCTGTGAGGTGATGGGTCGGGCCTTGGTGGCGCCACAGGCAAGAACGTCCCATGCGAAGTTGGGAATCGCCGCCAACTCGGCGCGGCGCGTCTGGAACGGCGCGAAGTACTCGACGAGGTCCTCGGCCAGCTTCTTCTTGTGAGCGACGCAGCCGCACTCCGCGGTCCTGCAGGCGCGATCCCACTCGCCGATCTCATCGGCGGGCGCGAATAGCTTGTGCACCTGGTGCAGCGGACAGATGTCCGGATCGCCGGGGTCGGTCTTGAGCTTGCGCTGCGGGTCGGTGACGAACGACATGACCTTCGTGCGCATCTCCTCAGGCGAGTCGCTGATGTAGATCGCGTTGCCGTAGCTCTTGCTCATCTTGCGGCCGTCAGTGCCCGGGACGCGAGCGCCCTCCTTGGCGATGATGGCTTTGGGCTCGACGAGGTACTCGCCGTACGCGTTGTTGAAACGGCGGACGACTTCGCGAGTGAGCTCGAGGTGCGGCAGCTGGTCCTCGCCTACCGGAACCGCATCGGCGAGCACGATCGTGATGTCGGCAGCCTGAAGCAGCGGATAGAGGAAGAATCCGGCGTTGCCGAGGTCCTTATCGGAGACCTGCTCGCGCTGCTCCTTGTAGCTTGGAACGCGCTCGAGCCACGACATCGGTGTGACCATGGAGAAGAAGAGGTTGAGCTGCGAGACCTCGGGGACGTCTGACTGGCGATAGACGGTGCAGATCTCGGGATCGAGACCCGCAGCGCACCAGTCGAGCACCATCTCTTCGGTGCTCGCACGCACGTCGCTCGGGTCGGCCCAGTGCGTCGTGAGCGCATGGAAGTCGGCAATGAAGTAGTACGCGTCGTACTCGTGCTGCATAGCCAGCATGTTCTGCAGGTTCCCGAACCAGTGTCCGATGTGCAGCTTGCCCGTGGGGCGGTATCCGGTGAGCGTGCGCTTCTTGGAAGTCATGCGGGAAGTGTCTCCTCGCCAATGGGACAGTACGAACGCTCAAGCATGATACCGCAGCAGCCCGACACAGGACCGCGATTGCGTCAGCTCACGCCGGTAAGCAGCGAGAATATCGGCCAGACGGTAAGGGCGAGGTACGAATTGAACAGCCCCGGAACGAACCAGGTCAGCGCCACCAGAATCAGGAACCCATAGCGCTCCAGTGAGTGGTACGCATCGCGCGCGGCGTCGGGCAGCAGCCATTGCACCACGCGGGACCCGTCAAGCGGCGGAATCGGAATGAGGTTGAAGAACGCAAGCATGAGGTTCGCGAAGCTGAAGTAGAGAAGCAGCGACCCGATCGAGTTGAAACTCGAGGGATCCCACACGTTGCCCGGCACCGAGAAGAAGCGTGAGGCGAAACCGAACACCACCGCCAGGAGCACGTTGGTGACGGGCCCGGCGATCCCGGTGAGAAGCATCCCCGTTCGCTCGTTCTTGAAGTTGCGCGGGTTGAACGGCACCGGCTTCGCGTAGCCGAAGAAGAACGCCCCACCCGAGAGGAACAGCAAGACCAGCGGCATGATGACCGTGCCGACGGGATCGATGTGCGCGAGCGGGTTCAGGGTGAGGCGACCCATGCGCTTGGCCGTGGGGTCACCCAGCAGGTACGCGACGTACCCGTGCGAGATCTCGTGCAGGATGATGGCCGGGAAAAGGATGGCGAAGTGCAACATGACCTCGAAAACGCGAGAGAGGTCCATGCTGCCCTTGTTGAGGACCACCGCTGCAGCGACCAGAAGGCCGATGATTATCCAGCGAGGCTCGATGCGGCGGGACTGGTCCACAGACAGGCTCCTCCGAGCGGAAATGGGTAGCAAACGACAGGCGCAAGTATAGACGACCTCCGTCAGCCGAAGTCGAACCGCGTCTACAGCTCGTGAATCAGCGGGGGGACCTCAACCGGGACGTCCGAGAACTGGACGGAGTGCCGGAACCGCTCCTCGGCGGAGTCAAAGAGGTCCTCCGACGACGCCCACATGGTGCACAGCTCGTCACCCATGCCGACGCGATCCCCCACCCGGACTGCCAACACGAGTCCGGCGCCAGCATCGATCACATCGTCGACCCTCGCCCTGCCGGCGCCAAGCAGCATCGCAGCCCGACCGACGCCTTCGGCGTCGAAGTGGCCCACGTACCCGACCTCCGTCGCCTTGACGACCCGCGAGAAGGGGCACGCCGGCAGCCTCGATGGATCCGCCACCACTGACGCGTCCCCACCCTGCGCCGCAATCCATTCCGCCAGCTTCGCGCTGGCCGCGCCGGAGTCGATGGCGGCTCGGAGCATTTCGCGCGCCTGGGTCTCATCGGCAGCGCGCTCGCCGAGCACCAGCATCTTGGCGCCGAACACCAGACACAGTTCAGTGAGAGCCGCCGGGCCATCGCCACGCAGGGTCTCGATTGCTTCGACCACTTCCAACGAGTTGCCCACGGCCATACCCAAGGGCTGATCCATATCGGTCAGCAGGCACGTGACCTTGCGGCCGAGTGCCTCGCCGACCCGGGTCAGCTCAGTCGCCAGCGCCCGGGCGTCAGCCTCCGTCTTCATGAACGCCCCGGAGCCGACCTTGACGTCGAGAACGATGGCGTCGGCACCACCGGCGACCTTTTTGCTGATGATCGACCCGACGATGAGCGGAATGGAGGGAACCGTCGCCGTCACGTCGCGTAGCGCGTACATCTTCTTGTCCGCCGGATCGATATCCGGCGACTGTGCGATGACGGCAATGCCGACCCGTCGAACCTGTTCAAGGAACTCGTCCGGGTCCAGCGCGATTCGAAAGCCTGGGATGGACTCGAGTTTGTCGAGTGTTCCTCCCGTATGCCCAAGCCCTCGTCCGCTCATTTTCGCGACAGGGACGCCGCAGGCGGCGACCAGGGGCGCGAGAACGAGGGTGGTCGTGTCGGCGACCCCTCCGGTCGAATGCTTGTCGACCTTCACGCCGGGGATGGACGACAGGTCCACGACCCGCCCGGAGCGGACCATCGCGTCGGTGAGCGCCACCGTCTCTTCCGAGGACATGCCGCGAAGGTAGGTCGCCATGAGCCAAGCCGCCATCTGGTAGTCGGGCATCTCCCCCGCCGCGTAACCGAGAACGATGCGGTCGATCTCAGCGGGCAGATGCTCGTGGCCGTCTCGCTTGCGCTCGATGAGCTCTTCGAAGGTGGGCGTCACGCTCATGCGTCGCGTACCTCCGAGAGGAACGAGGTGCCTCGCTGACACGTCCCCGCGAGGCCGTAGAAGTCCGCGACCGTCTCTCCGATGTCTGCGAAGGTCTCGCGAATCCCCAGGTCCACGCCCTCATCGACGCCCTTGATGTACGCCAGAAGTGGAGTGTACTCGCGTGAGTGGTCAGTCGATTCAGTCGTGGGATCGCAGCCGTGGTCGGCGGTGATGATCAGGAGGTCGCCCTCGATCATGGCAGCAAGCAGGTCCGGGATGCGCCCATCGACCTCTTCGAGGCCACGCGCGTAGCCCTCCACGTCGTTTCGGTGCCCCCAGACCATGTCGAAGTCCACGAGATTCGCGAACACAAACCCGTTGTCGTCGTCACTTGAGACGCGGGCAACGATATTGTCGAACCCGTGCATGTTGTTCTGCGAGTGCGGAGACTCGCAGATACCTCGCCACGCGAATATCTCACCGATCTTGCCGATGCCGTAGCTCTCGATCCCAGCTGCGAGCAACGCATCGAGCACGGTGGGCTCGAACGGCTCGACAGCGAAGTCACGCCGCCTATGCGTGCGCGTGAATACCCCGGCGTCATCGGGGCCGATGAACGGGCGAGCGATGACCCGACCCACCGCATGCTCGCCGACCACAACCTCATCACGCGAGACTTTGCAGATGCGGTACAGCTCTTCGATCGGAATGACGTCTTCGTGCGCCGCTATCTGGAAGACGCTATCCGCACTGGTGTAGATGATCGGCTTGCCGGTGGCCACGTGCTCGGCTCCCAGCTCCTGGATGATGGCGGTACCGCTGGCCGGATAGTTGCCGAGCCACCCGAGTCCGGTCCGAGCCGTGAACTCGTCCATGACCTGACTTGGGAACCCTTCCGGGTAGGCTGGAAACGCCCGGTCGAGAACCATCCCGACCATCTCCCAGTGTCCTGTGGTGGTGTCCTTGCCGGCCGAACGTTCGGCGTTTCGACCCCACGAAGCGGTTGGGGTCTCGCACGGTGCGACCCCGGCTATCGGAATGATGTTTCCGAGTCCCATGGCTTGAAGGTTGGGCATGCTCAGTCCACCGACAGCCGCTGCTGTGTTCCCGAGCGTATTGCTGCCCTGATCTCCGTACTCGGCTGCATCGGGCAGCTCGCCCGCACCGACGCTGTCGAGCACCAAGACGATAGCTCGCGGATCTCTTGCCACCTCAGACCACCACCCGGTTGACTTCGTCCAGACTCGTCGTGCCCAACGCAACACGATTCAAGGCGTCGGCGCGCATAGTTGTCATACCCATCTGCTGCGCGGTCTCGCGCAGGACCTCCCCGGGTGCGTTGCTCAGATACAGCGCAGCGATGTCCTCGTCCATCTCAAGCACTTCGAACACACCCATGCGCCCGGTGTAGCCGGTGAGATGACACGACGGACAGCCAACCGGACCGTAGGTGACGAGACTCTTGGCAACCTTCGCCGAGAATCCGGCGGCTATGAGCGTCTCCTGGGGAATACTCACGGGCTTCTTGCACTGCGGACAGAGCACTCGAACGAGCCGTTGTGCAACGACTCCAAGCAATGCGGATGACGTGATATAGGGCTCGACACCCATTTCCGTGAGCCGGGAGACGGCTGCGGGCGCATCATTCGTATGGATGGAAGAGAGCACGTAGTGCCCGGTCAACGCAGCCCGAACCGCGATGGACGCCGTTTCCGCGTCACGAATCTCACCGACCATAACGACGTCCGGATCGAGTCTCAGCACGTTACGCAGTCCAGCGGCGAAAGTGAGTCCCACACGCTTGTTCACCGCAATCTGGGTGACTCCCGTCAAGGTGTACTCGATGGGGTCTTCGATGGTGACGATCTTTCGCTGGGGGCTATTGAGCGCTGTGAGTGCCGTGTACAGGGTGGTGGTCTTGCCCGATCCCGTGGGACCCGAGATGAGCACGGCCCCGTACGGCTTGGAGAGCATCCGCCTCAATACGGTGCTGTCGCGCTCGGACATGCCGAGCCCCTCGATCGAGCCAACAGCGATTCCGCGATGAAGGACGCGGATGACGACACCCTCGCCGGCCGGAGTGGGAACCGTCGCAACACGAAGGTCCACCAGCTCCGTAGCCGCACGGAACGCGATTCGCCCGTCCTGCGGACGCCGACGCTCCGCGATGTCCATGTCGGCCATGATCTTGAGTCGCGAGACCAGCCCTGACTGAGAGCCCTTGGGTAGGCGGGTTACGTCACGTAGGACGCCGTCGATGCGGAACCGCACCCGGATCCCGGTCTCTTCAGGCTCGAAGTGGACGTCACTGGCTCCCTCGCGCACTGCATCGCGCAACACCTGGTTGACGATGCCGACGACCGGGGCGTCCTTCTCGCCCGCCGCAAACGCGGCGGCGACATCATCAGCAGTCGTGGCGGATCCGAAGTCCGCCTCAAGCTGGTGCAGAACTCCCATACCGATCACGGTGGTCTCTATCGCGTGGTCTATCTGTCGGGCCGTAGCCACAATGGGCGTCACACGGTAGCCGGTCAGCATCTCGGTCTCGTCAATCGCCTCAACATCGAGTGGGTCGGACATCGCGAGAACCAGACGCCCGTCATCAAACCCGACCGGCAGGATGGACTTGCGCTGCAGGAAGTGGGCCGGCAGGAGATTCGCAGCAACATCATCAATCGTCAGGCTGCTGAGGCTGACGTATTCAAGGCCCTTCTGTTCGGCGAGCCCGGCGGCAAGCTGATCCTCGGTCACCGCACCGCCACGAACCAGGACATCGCCAAGGCGGCCGCCCGACGATGCTTGCTCATCCAACGCGCCGCGCAACTGCTCCTCAGAGATCATTCCGATCCTGACGAGCACCTCTCCCATACGTTCGTTCGAGAACATCGGCTGTCCACCCCCGGGGCAGTCATCAGAGCAGATGAAGGTACGCGGACGTCAGGCCCGATCGCGGATGCCGGCGAGAACCCACTCTCCGACCAGTAGCCCGCAGACCATGAGCGCTGCGTTCACGTCGAAGACGCCCCCATAGGGTGTCTTGATGTCTTTGAGTCCGAACGGGATCACCAGCGGGTCAGTTATCGCGATGATCGCCTCGCCCCATGACTTGGCGGAGAGCTGCCCGAAGAACTCGACAGCCAAGCGCGCTGTCAATGCGATAGCAGCCGCGATGACCAGATTCATGATGATGGTAATGACTGTCCGAGCCGGTCTACTGCTCACGTGCTACCTCCATGTACGGTGTAGCGTGTCTGAACGATTATGCGTCCAGACGACGGGCAGTACCAGCGCGAACTTGTTCAGCGGAGCGAATCGGACATGATGCGGTTGATCATCATGTCTGCGACCGCACGAGGGTCGGTCACATGAGATGCCACGTACGCCATCCCATCGGCCATGCGCTCCGGGTCGAGGTCCGGCGTCTCCATCACTCGCGCGAGAGCCGCGGCCAGAACCTCGGAGGACACTGCCGCTCGGCAACGCTCGGATTCGCACGCTGCGCGCGCTCTGAGGAGCGCTGCGGCGGCCTCTGCTTGTTCCGGTGAGATTCTCATGCCGCTACTATCGGGCGCGCGGCACGCCGACTCAAGGACGACAGTAGGATGTCCCTCTGTGTGCTGTGACAGCGGTTACAGCGTCGAGGTGATGAATCGCACAACCCACGCGCTTTGTGCCGATCGACGGCAACCGGAGACCCGCAAACACCCCGGGAAAAGGGGGAGCCCCAAGGCCGGCACCTTGAGGCTCAGGGGTAAGGGGTTGCATTTGCATGCAACACATAACGGAATATACCACCCGCTAAACAGCGGTGCAACGAATCGTGATTCGAATCACACGGGCCATCGATGCTGAGGCGCACCTCACCGAGCGGCGAAGTACTCGAACAGACCCGTTGGGCCTAGTACCAGCGGCAACACGCTCAAGACGATGATGAGCAGGGCCAGCACGGCAACAGTCCTCGCCGAGGAACTCGAAGTGGCCACATCAGCCGGGGCATCGGGAGCCGATTCGAAGTAGAGCGACTTGAGCACGGCACCGTAGTAACCGAGTGAGATGACAGAACCCACCAGTGCCACCACGACCGCGGTGATCACCGCCCACCCGTGCACAGGCGACTGCTCCAACGCAGCGATGCCGAAGCTCAGACCGGAGCCGAACACCGTGAGCTTGGCCCAGAATCCCAGCAACGGCGGTAGGCCGGCAAGCGAAACGAACAGTACCGCCAGAGAGCCGCTGAGAATCGGTGACTTTCGCCCTAGACCCGCGAGGCCACCGACTGTCCCGTCCCACGACGGTCGAACTCGTGCGAACGCATCGGCCGCCAGGAAGGTGCCTGCGGACGCGATGGCGTAGGTCGACGCAAAGAACACCGCCAGCGGAGCGATCGGAAGGCACACAGCGACCAACGCGTAGCCCGCTTGGGCGATTCCCGCGTACGCCAGCATGCGCCGATAGTTGACCTGAGCGAGAGCCGTGATCGATCCGACCAGAACCGAGAGAGCCGAAATCGCAGCAACGACAACGAGTACGTTGCGAGCGGTACCCGAGGTCGCCACGGCGGTGACGAAGATCGACGTGGCGCCGATCGCCCCCAACTTCGCCCCGCTCGCCAGATAGGCGGCGGCCGGGACCGGCGCGACCTCATAGGCATCCGGGGCCCATGAGTGAAACGGCACCGCACCTACCTTAAAGGCCATACCTGCCAGCACGAGTACCGCGGCGCCCAATGCAGCGAATGACGGCGGCTGACCGGAGAGCGATTCAGTGAGCGCCGAGTACTGCCCACTCGGGGCGTACACGCCGATCAAAACCGCCATTCCAAAGAGGAAGAGTCCTGTGGCAACCGCTCCCTGGACGAAGTACTTCATCGCGGCCTCTGCGGAACGAGCATCGTCAGACAGCGAGACGAGCGCGTAGCCGGCCAACGCCATGGTCTCGAGCAACAGCAGCACCGTGACCAGATCGAGCGCCGCCGCGGCCGCGCCTGCACACACAGCTGAGAGCGCTATCAGGGCCGCGATGGAGCCCCCATGCGAGCGCTCCCTCAGCGAGTCCGACCCGCCGATGATCGCAGCAGCGCCAACGAGAGCGACCACTCCGAACACCATGGATGCAGGGCCGCCAACCCCCACGCCGGCAAACGAGGACTGAGCGGTGCGCATCACGCCGGCAGTCAGCCCGGCGATCGACCCGAGAGCGAGCCCTGCTGCGGCGTAGGCGACGCCACTTGACCGTCGGCCCGTAGCGTCAAGCGTCAACGCGATCAGGCTGCCGAGAACCGCAGCCCCGTACGTAAGGGAGATGGTGAGAGCCGTGTTCATCTCAGACTCCCCCTCCCACGATTGCAGCGATCCCTGACAGGGCCTGCTCGGCGACTCCAAGAACCAGAACCGGCCGCACTCCGAGCACCACGATGCCCGTCGCGAAGGCAAGCACGAGGGCAGACTCGCGAACCGTCAAGTCCGGGAGCACTGCGAATTCGCCGACCGGCCCTTGAACGGTGCCGCGTACCGCTCGCAGGTTGTACGCCGCTCCGAGTACAAGACCGACCGTCGCGGCGGTGGTCCACCAGCCGAACGCCGAGAAGCCCTCGATAACCGATACGAGTTCACCGGGAAAGCCCGAGAGCCCAGGCAGGCCGAGGGACGCGAGCGAGCCGAAGACGAAGGCAACAGACCACATCGGGACGACAGAGCCGAAACCGCCCATCCGACCGAGCTCCCGAGTGTGCGTTCGCTCGTAGACCGTTCCCACCAGGAGGAACAGAAGCCCCGCAACGAATCCGTGACTCACCATGACCAGCATGGCAGCCCCAAGACCGGCGGTTGTCCCGGCCGCGACGCCGAGGAGGACGAAGCCCATGTGCGCAACCGAGGAGTAGGCGACAAGCCGCTTGAGGTCGGTCTGCACCAGCGCCATGGCGGCGCCGTAGATGATGCCAACGACACCAAGAATAGCGAGGATGAACCGGGCCTCGCCAAACGCCGCCGGCGCGAACGGCAGAGCAATCCGGATGATTCCATAGCCACCCATCTTGAGCATCACGCCCGCAAGGATGATCGACCCGGCGGTCGGAGCTTCGGTGTGGGCGTCGGGCAGCCACGTGTGGAAGGGTACCGCTGGAAGCTTGACTAAGAAGCCGGCCATGAAGAGCCAGAACACCGTGGCCTGTACGGGCAGAGGCACGCCGGATTGCGAGATTGCTCCGATCGAGGTCGCCCCACCGGTCCAGACCAGGGCGAGGATGACGCCGAGCAGCATCACCGCGCCGGCCGCAAACGTGTAGATGAGGAACTTGGATGCGGCATGTTTGCGATTCGACGATCCCCACCCACCGATGAGGAAGAACATCGGGATGAGAACGCACTCCCACGCGACGTAGAACAGGATCAGGCTCTCGGCCAAGAACACGCCTGTCAGCGCCGCCTGCAACGCAAGGATGAGAGCGAAGTAGCTGCCCGGACGCTCCTCGAGCTTCCACGAGGCGATGACGGCGACAAGCCCGATGAACACGGTCAGAAGGACCAGCGGCAGCGACAGACCGTCGACGACCGTCTGCCAAGCCCCGCGCGTGACCCCTCCATCAAGGCCCATGATTCTCTGACCAGAGAAGACACCTTGCGAGCCGAGCGCCAGGAGAAGCCCGATCTGGGCCCCAATGCTCGCCAAAGCAGCCCACTTGGCGAAGCCACCCGAACTACGGCCGATGACGAGTGCTATCAGCGCGCCAACAGCCGGAGCAACGATGAGCAGGTCAACTTGGATCATCCTGCCCACCTCCCCAGTACCAAGAGGGCGCAGATCATCAGAACCATGCCGATCGCCATCAACGTTGCGTAGCTCTGCGCGCCTCCGGAATGAGAGCGTGACAAGACCCGAGCAAGCGACTTGGTGGCCAGAGCCGAGCCCTCGACGATGCCGTCGATGACGAAACGATCGACGACAGCCCACACACCTCGCGACGTCGCGACCGTTGGGCCGACGATCCAACGCATGATGGCGGAGTCGTAACCGAAGCCGACGAATAGCACGCCCGCAACGCCGTGTGGAGGCGTTAACGATCCTTCGATCGCTTCCGGCTTGACGGTGACCCATGCGCCCACCAACCCGAGCGCGCCAAGGGTCAACGCGGCAGCGGAAAGCGGTAGCGAGAGCGGCTCGGGATGCTCACCTAGCATGGTCGAAACCGCGCCGGCCCCGAAGCCCAAGAGCGCCGCGGGAACCGCGAGAATCACGAGCGGCGCCAACATGGAGACCGGACTCTCGTGCGCGTGACCCGTCCCCCGCCAGGTACCAAAGAAGGCGAGCTTGGTGGCGCGCATCGTGTAGTACGCGGTGAGCAATACGGTCACGAACAGCGCAACACCCGCCACGGGGTTATCGAGCCACACCGCGTCGAGGACGGCATCCTTGGAGAAGAAGCCTGCCAGGGGCCAGATTCCAACGAGCGCTCCCGCGCCGATCAACCACACACCGAAGGTGACCGGCATCGAGGTTCGCAGACCGCCCATCTCGGCGAGGTCCTGGGTCCCCGAGCCATGGATGACGCTTCCGGAGGCAAGGAACAGCAGTGCCTTGAACGCCGCGTGAGCGACCAAGTGGAAGAACGCGACCTCCCACTTTCCCGCACCAAGGGCAGCGAACATGAACCCGAGCTGGCTGATGGTGGAGTACGCCAGAACCTTCTTGATGTCACGCTGGGGGACGGCTATGAGGGCGGCCCCCAGCGCAGAGATGACACCTACGGCGAGCAGGAGCGACTGCGCCGTCTCCGAGGCGCCGAACAGGGGCCACGTCCTGGCAACGAGATACACGCCGGCTGCGACCATGGTCGCAGCGTGGATGAGTGCGGATACCGGCGTGGGGCCCTCCATCGCGTCGGGCAGCCAGATGTGAAGCGGGAACTGCGCTGACTTCCCGATGGCCCCCACCGCCACGAGAATCGCAGCGATGGTGATGGTCGCCGGAGCGATCTCGGGCAGCGCTTCCACCACGGCGGCGTACTGGAGGGAGCCGGTAGCCTTCCAGAGCACGGCGATTCCAACGAGCAGCCCGAGGTCGCCGATGCGCGTCGTGAGGAACGCCTTGATGGCAGCGGCCGCGGCCGAAGGCTTCTCGTACCAGAACCCGATGAGCAGATACGAGCACGCCCCCACAAGCTCCCAACCCACGAACAGTGCGGTGAAGGAGTCACCGATGACGAGCAGCGTCATCGAGCCGGTGAACATGGAGAGCAGCGCGTAGTACCTCACCCACCCCCGGTCGCCGGCCATGTAGCCGACCGAGAAGATCATGACCATCAGGGCAACCACGCCGACCACGATCAGCATCAGGCCTGCGAGGGAGTCGATGGACCAGCCGAGCGAGAGTGACATCTCCCCCGCTTGGAACCACGTCATCGAACCAGTGGAGGCCACGGCGCTCGTCCACGGCTCTACAACAGCGCCCTCTGCACCCGCGGTCTCCATCAAAGCGCGGACACCGATGGCGACAACCGCGAGCGGCCCAAGTGAGGCGACCCACGGCACGACCGTCCTCGAGGTGCGGCCAAAGAGCGCGAGCAATCCGGCGAGCACGAAGGGCCCGATGACGGCGATCCACGGATTCCCGAGAAGCGCGCTCATCAGCCCTTCACCTCCGTGAGGTCATCCAGAGCCGTGGACCGGGTCTTGCGGGCCACGCTGACGAGCAGCGCAAGCCCGACAGCCGCCTCGGCAGCGATCACGACGACAACCAGAAGTGCGATGCCCTCGATGTGCACGGCGGCCCCTGCCGGTTGCATCGATCCACCGGCGAGCGCCACGAGCAGAAGCAGCGGACCACCGAGCATGACTTCAACGCTGGCCAGGATCGCGACGGTGTCCCTGCGTGCAAGTACTCCGAAGAGCCCGACGCTGAACAGCGCGCAGGCGAGAATGACGACGCTCACGAGCGGTCACCCCCACTGATCGCGACCACCGCAACGAGCGCCACCAGCAACAACGCGCCGGCGAGTTCGAACTGCGGCAGGAGTGGCCCGAGTAGTGTGGATGCGAGAGCTGCGCTCGTGCCGCTGGATCCGGACAGAGCTGCGTCCGGGGCAACGATGCCGTCGGTCACCCTCCACAGCGCGATGAACGTCAGGACCGATACGACGGCAGGTGTGAACGGATCTCGCAAGACCAGACTGGTGGACCCGTTCTGACCACGGTGCACGAGCATGATTGCGAAGAGTATGAGAATGAGAACGCCGCCGACGTAAACGAATAGTTCAGCCAAGGCGAGGAATCCGAATCCGAGATACGCGAACAACCCCGCAAGCGCCAGGAGGAACGCGCCCAGGCCCAGAGCCATGCGCATCACTTCTCGACTGAGAACGACCGCGAGAGCCCCGGCGACCGCGACCGCGGCAAGCGGCCAGTAGACCGCGACCGACACAAAGTCACTCATCGGGTCACCTCCGCTTGCGTCAGTTCGTCTTCTGGGTTGGATGGCGCGAGTTCGAGCTTCTCGGCACCGGTAGGCGAGCATGGTGCGCCGCCAGACAAGCTCGAACGCACTTCCACACCGGTAGCGCGGGTCCCGTCCCCGGACCGAACCATCTCGTCCTTATCGAAGAGCGTGTACTCGCGGGAGTAGAACGACAGCTCGTACTGTCCGGTGTGCTTGAGCGCACCGGTCGGACACTGCTCCGCGCACAGCCCGCAGAAGCAGCACTTCGAAAGATCGAAGTCGTAGCGCGTGACACATCGCTTGCCGGGGTCATCGATGCGTTCGACCCGGATCGCGTAGTCCGGACACGTCCGAGCGCAGAACGTGCAACCGACGCAGACCCCCGATGAGCAGCGCAAACACCGAGCGGCCTCGGACAATCCCTCCAGATGCGTGAATCCCAGCTCCACGGTGCGGAAGTCCGTCGCGCGCTCCTCGCCCTTGGCCATCGGCATCTTGGCGCGACGCCGACCCGACTCGATACCTTCGGTGCTGGCGGCGTCGTAACGCGGGTACACGGGCACCGGACGAAACGCGCGGTCCTCGCTCAGGTCCTGCCCGGAGAGGTGCCGATGGATGGACGTGGCCGCCTCGTGCCCGCTGGCTATCGACCCGATGGCCGACCCCGGGCCCGTCACGACCTCGCCGCACGCGAATACGCCGGAAACGTTGGTCGTCAACAACGTGCCATCGACGAACAGCAATCCGCGCTCGGAGAGCAGGATGTCGGACCCGGCAACAATCGGTCCAAGCTTGGGCGCCTGGCCGATCGCAAACACGATGACATCGGCGGCGAGGTCGGTGAACTCATCGGCGAACTGAGGCGAGAACCGACCCTGAGCATCGAACACCGACAGACAGCTCTGCAGACGCAAACCTACGACCTTGCCATCCTCGGTGAGTACTTCCTTGGGACCCCATGAGCAGTTGGCGATGATGCCTTCGTCGAGTGCCTCCTCGATCTCCCAGGGATGGGCGGGAAGCTCACTCATGGACTCGAGGGCCGTAAGGGTCACTTCGACCGCGCCGACACGCTTGGCGACCCGTGCACAGTCGACGGCGACGTTGCCCCCGCCCACAACCAGAACGCGCTTACCCTTCACGCCGGCATCGTTCTTCCAGTTCCCGGCACGCAGGAACGGCAGTGCGCCAACCACGCCGTCGGCATCCGCACCCGGAAGCGGCAAAATGCGGCTGTCCTGGAGACCCGCGGCGATGAGCACAGCGTCGTACTCCCCGACCAGGTGGTCGATGGGCACGTCCTCGCCAACCGCCACATTGAGGCGCAGGTCCATGCCCATGGCGCACAGGTCGTCGACTTCCTGCTTCAGGACATCACGCGGCAGACGGTACGCGGGCACGCCCGAGTACAGTGCGCCACCGGGATGGTGGTCCTTCTCGTACACCGTCACACCGTATCCGAGCCGCATGAGGTCGTGAGCGGCGGTCAGACCGCTCGGCCCGGAGCCCACGATGGCGATCTCCTCGTCGCGCGTCCGGGGTAGCAGCGTGACCCGTTCCTCACGAAACTCGCTGTAGCGTTCATACGCCACACGGTGAAGTGGACGAATCGCGATCGCTTCGTCGTAGTAGTTTCGCTTGCACGCCGTCTCGCAGGGGTGATGGCATATGCGACCAAGGACCCCCGGCAACGTGTTGCGCTCACGCACAAGCTCGTAGGCCTCGGCTGGCTTGTCTTCGGCGAGGAAGTACGACTGCCCGCGAGCGTCCACGTTGGCGGGACAGTTACCCACACAGGGGGGCAGCGCCTCTTTGGCATAAAGCGACTCGATGTGGGCGTTGTACTCAGGCGGGAGCGTCGTGATGGGCTCGATCTCATCGGACCCGAGCACACCCGTCAGGCGTAGCGGGCCACGCCAACGCTCGGGCATCGTCAGCTTGACTATGGGATAGCGCAGCGTGTCCGGCTTCGTGAACGCCCGTTTGCCGGTGATCGCTAGGCCGGTCCATACACTTCCCCACCGCTCAAGGAAGCCACGAACACCCGGGGAGAAGTCGTTCGTCGCATTGACCGTGTTCACAGGCTCAGTCCCCGAAGCACCACCGGGACTCTCGGCGCCCGTGCTGATCGGTTCATTGTGGGTCGTATCACTCATGCGATCACCACCGCGAACACTCCTGCGATCAGAAGCTGCACGAGCGCCATCGGCGTCAGAACCTTCCACGCCAACGTCATCAGCTGGTCGGGACGCATACGCGGATAGGTCCACTTAGCCCAGATCATGGCGACCGAGATAGCAACCGCTATGGCCGCATATATGAGGGCACCGATGGGCCCTCGAATGCCGAGGCCACCTCCGAAGAAGGCCGCAGCACCGAACAGCGCCGCGGCGATCATCCCCCCGTACTCGACCATCATGAAGATGGACCAACGGATACCCGAGTAATCAGCGAAATATCCGGCGACCAGCTCGGACTCCGCCTCAGGAAGATCGAACGGTCCACGATTGAGTTCCGCGAGTGAGGCGATGAAGTAGACGAGAAAGCCGATAGCGTTGACCGGGATCCACCACCAGCGAAACGAGTCGTGGATGGAAACCGCGGATATGCTGCCCGCCAAGATGCACAGCGAGAGCACGGAGAGCGTGCGCGGAAGCTCGTAGGAGATCATCTGGGTCGCTCCGCGGATACCTCCGATGGACGCGTAGGTGTTTCGCGACGACCATCCCGCGACCAGGATGCCGATGACCGAGAGCGCGGGAACCGCTATGAAGAACAGTGCGCTCGTCTCGGTGTTCAGCGGTGCCCACCCGTAGGCGAACGGAATCACGGCAAGGCCTGCGGCGCATGGTACGAAGACCATGAACGGAGCCATACGGAAGATACGGACGTCAGCCTGATCAGGCGTGATGTCCTCTTTCAAGATGAGCTTCAGCGTGTCCGCTAGCGTCTGCAGCAACCCGAAGGGCCCAGCCTCCTGAGGTCCAAGTCGCATCTGAACACGCGCGGAAACCTTGCGCTCCGCCCACACGCCCACGAGCGCAGCAAGCGCGATCACGAGACCCGCCGCAAGGCCGACGATGAGCCCCCAGACGTACGAACTCATCGGTCCACCTCCCCGAAGACGGGGTCAAGTGAGCCGAGCACTACGACGAGGTCCGAAAGTGTGTGTCCTACCGCGAGCTTAGGCAGCAGCGCGAGGTTGCAGAAGGCGGGTGACCGGACCTTCATACGATACGGCCGTGGCGTGCCATCCGACACGAGGTACACACCGAGCGACCCACGGGCCGATTCGATGTGGTCGTATGCGTCGCCTACCGGCGGTGCGATGAGACGCGCCATACCATCGTTCTTCACAAGCCCGCCGGGCATCTGTGCAACGGCCTGTTCGATGATGCGCGCGGATTCGTAACACTCGAGCAGCCGGACGCGGTTACGGTCGTAGGAGTCGCCGTTCTCGCCGATGACGACGTCGAACTCAAGGCGCGGATACACCGAGTAGGGATCGTGCTTGCGAAGATCCCACTCGACACCGCTCGCCCGCGCGGTCGGTCCGGAGGCTCCCCACGCAACGGCGTCGTCTGCGGTCAGAACGCCGACACCTTTGAGCCGCCCCCGCGCGATGGTGTTGCCGAAGAACAGGCTGTCCATCTCATCGAGATTCGGGCGGACTCTCTGCGTGAACGCAATCACGTCATCGGTCCAGCCATCCGGAGCGTCCATGGAGACTCCGCCCGGACGTACGTAGTTGTAGGTGAGCCGAGAACCACACAGCGTCTCGAACAGCTCGACGACACGCTCGCGAACGTCGAAGGCGTAGATGAACATCGTGAACGCGCCGGTATCAGCCGCAGCGGCCCCAATACCCATCATATGGCTCGCGATGCGCTGAAGTTCGCAGACGATGACTCGCAGGTACTCGGCGCGCTCCGGAACGCGGATGTCGGCAAGGCGCTCCACCGCTCGGCAGTAGGCCCAGTTCGCGTACATGGAACCCACGTAGTCCAGCCGGTCGGTGAGCGGCACGACCTGCAGGTATGTGCGATTCTCGGCCATCTTCTCGATGCCGCGGTGCAGGTAGCCGACGATCATGTCGGCCTTCACGACGACGTCGCCGTCGAGGTGGACAAGCACGCGCCCGACCCCGTGGGTCGAGGGATGCGAAGGGCCGACGTTGACGACGAGTTCTTCGACCGGCAGCCCGTCATCGGAGATGGCGGGCGAACGGGATTCGATCTGCAGCGTCATATCGGCCCTCCTCTCGTCAGATGTAGTCGGGGCGCCGGATCAGGCCCGGTGCGTCAAAGTCCTTGCGAAGCGGATGCCCCTCGAACTCCTCGGGAAGCATGATTCGTCGCATATCGGGGTGGCCGACGAAATCGATACCAAACAGATCGAAGACCTCGCGCTCCTGCCAATCCGCTGCAGGCCACACCGAGTACATCGAGTCGATGACAGGGTTGTCTCGAGGCACCTTCGTCTTCACGAAAACCGCGGTGGCCAACTCGCGCGACTGCAGTCGGTAGACCATGAGGAAGTACTCGTCACGGTCGACTGCAGTGACCATACCGAGCCGATCAAAGCCGAGTTCTCGCAGCTCGCGGGCGGTGGACAACACCGAGTCGCGCTGTACCCCGATGACCGCGTCGCCGAACTCCAGCGAGAACATCGGCGCGAGCAGCGGCGAGAGATCGGCCAGGCGCTGGTGCAACTCCTCGTGATTCACTCCGCGTCACCGTCCTCGACCGGCATCGGCAGAAGGGTCGACCGCTCGCGGCGCTTGCCGGGCGAGATCGACTCCATGCGAACCAGCTCCCGAAGCTGGACGATCCCGTCCTGCAGCGCCTCCGGGCGCGGAGGACATCCGCTGATGTAGACGTCAACGGGCAGGAAGGTATCTGCTCCGCGAACGACAGAGTAGGTGTCGTAGTAGAAGATCCCACCCGAGACCGTGCAGTTGCCCATCGCGATGACCCACTTCGGATCAGGCATCTGCTCATAGAGGCGCAACACCGCCGGCTTCATCTTCTCGGTGATCGTCCCTGCGAGGATCATGACGTCGGTGTGGCGCGGATCAGGACGCGGAAACGTCCCGAGACGATCGAAGTCGAACTTGTTGAACGAGGCCGCAATGAGCTCCATGGCGCAACATGCAGTGCCCATGGGAAAAGCCCAGAGCGACTGCCCCCTCGACCAGTTCGCAAGCGCATCGACGCTGGTCAAGATGACGCCGCCGAACCCGTTGTCGAGCGACTCGCCTACCTTGTCTACGATCGCCACTCCAGCGCCCCCTTCCGCCAGGCGTACACAAGCCCGAACGCAAGGAAGAACACAAAAGTACCGATCTCCAACAGAGCGATAGGGCTGCCCTTGAGGCCGCTCGCAACCGCAAACAGCAGAATCGCTTCCGCATCAAACAGAACGAACAGCATCGCGAGGGTGGAGAATCGGAGTCGCGGCGGCGCCCACGGTTCGCCGGCCTGCTCCATGCCGCACTCGAAGGGCGTGTTCTTCTCCGGGTTGGGAGTTCGGGGCGACAGAACGGCATTGACGAGGAAGACCACGAGAATGAAGCCCGTCGCAGCCGTTGCCAGGCCGAGAACGAACAGGACTCCGTGCGTGGCAGCTCCCTGCATCCATCCCCCTACCGCACACCTGCGTTGCTCTCCAACACACGCGCGCGCCGGTCGGAAACACGTACTCGCCACCGAGGATTCTGGTGGCCCCCGCAAGTGTAGAGAGCCAGAATCCGCTTGTAAAGATTGTTACAAAGTCCGTCTGTCAGCGAGCAGAATCGATGGTCAGACGGCGTGTGAACGCCACTCAGCCTGATTCCGAAGCCAGTCGGTCAATGCGCTCGGTGAGCTCCAACCACTCCTCTTCCAGCTTCGGAAGCAGCGACTTCAGACCTGAATACTCGGCCAACGCCCCTTCGAATGCGACAGGATCCGCGTACAGCTCCGGAGTCGCCATAAGCTCGATGAGTTCCTCATGCCGTGCCTGCGAAGTTCCCAGTTCCCGCTCCAGGACTCCGAGACGGTCCTTCAGGTCGCGGGTCACCCGATACGAGCGGTTGCGTGCCTCTGCTTGGGCGCGCTTCATCTCTTTGGTCTTTGGACCGGGAACCCCTGGAACCGAAACCTCCACTGGCGTGGTCGCATGACTGCGCCGTGGTGTACCACGCCCCGCGGCGCTGCCCCCTGTAGACGCGACCACCGGAGACGCAGCCCCGGGTGGTTTCACGGTACCGATACTCCGGCTGGGTGTGGCCGCCCGCGAAGCAGGTGCGGTCGCCTGCGCCTCGCGCGCAGCCTTCTTGGACAGGTAGTAGTCGTAGTCGCCGTCGAACAGTGTGACTCCGCCGTCGACAACTTCGACGATCTTGTTGGCGATCGCCCGAATGAGATGCCTGTCGTGCGTGATCAGGGCTATCGTGCCCTCGTACCGTGCAAGTGCCTGCTCCAGCACGTCGCTAGAAGCGATGTCGAGATGGTTTGTCGGCTCGTCGAGACAGAGGAACGGTGCAGGCTTGACCAGCATCTTCGCGAGAGCAAGCCGTCCCTTCTCGCCACCGGACAGAACGCGCACCTTCTTCTCGACGTCGTCGCCGCGGAACAGAAACGCCCCGAGCAACGCGCGCACCTCGGACTGGGTCCAGCCGGGCGCCACACCGTCGATCTCCTGGAACACGGACTGATCGAGATGCAGCGCCTGGAGTTGGTGCTGTGCGAAGTATGCGATGTCGACGTGATGGCCAAGTGAACGAGTACCCGTGTCAGGATCGAGCACCCCCGCCAGCATCTTGAGGAGGGTCGACTTGCCCGCACCGTTTGGTCCTACGAGCGCGACCTTATCGCCCCGATACAGCGAGAATGAAAGATCGCGGTACACGATCGTCTCGCCGTATGCCTTGTCCACGGAATCAAGTGATATCACCAGGTCACCCGACCTGACCGGTTGCGGAAACTTGAACCGAACGACCTTGCGCGCCTCAGGCAGAACGATCCGCTCCATCTTGTCCAGCTTCTTGACCCGGTCCTGAGCCTGTTTGGACTTGGTGTTCTTGTACCGGAAGCGCTCGACGAACGCCTCCATGTGGGCGATTTCCTTCTGTTGAGCGTCGTACGCAGCCTTGAGTTGCTCCAGCGCGAGTTCGCGAGCCGCGATGTACTGCGAGTAGGTGCCCGTATAGGTTCTGACTTGGCCTAGGTCAATCTCGGCCACGTGATCAACGAGCGCCTCCATAAAGGCGCGGTCGTGGCTGACGATGACGATCGCACCCTCGTAGTTGCGCAAGAACCCCTCGAGCCACGTGACGGACTCGAGGTCGAGGTGGTTGGTGGGCTCATCGAGCAGCAGCACGTCCGGTTGCGTGAGAAGCAGCTTGGCCAGGGCCAGTCGCATCTGCCAACCACCCGAGAACTCCTCGGCAAGGCGCTCGAGATCGCGCTCGCGAAAACCGAGACCGAACAGAACCGCGCGAGCATCCGACTCGAGCGTGTAGCCTCCGAGGGCCTCGTACCGATCGTGGAGACGACCGTACTCGTCGAGCAACCGCTTCTGATCGACGTCGTCGGTCACCGACTCAAGCTCGCTCGCCAGCACCTGAAGTCGATGCTCAAGTGAGGTCACGTGGTCGGCCGCACTGAGCGCTTCCTGCAAGACGCTACGACCGTGCATCTCGATAGCCTCTTGTTCGAGGTATCCCAGTACCGCATCGCGCGCAAGGGCGACCGTGCCCTCATCCGGGCTCTGGCGACCTGCGAGAATCTCGAGCAGTGTCGTCTTGCCGGCGCCGTTCGGTCCGACCAGAGCGATCCTATCGCGTGCCCCAACGCGCAAACGCGCGTCCTTGAACAGGACGCGCGCACCGAAGGACTTCGAGACGTTTTCGAGGGATACAATCACAGCGCCAAGTCTAACACTCGGGTGCCGGTCGTCGGCCGGGACTACTGCGGTGTAGTCGTCATCATCTAGGGCACGCTGACGGGCGACGGCGTGAACTCGACGGTCTGCAGGTCCCGATCTTCCAATACGAGCTCCTGAAGCGCCGTCACCACCTGCCTGTCATACAACGTCCCCGCGCCGCTCTTCAGCTCCAACATGGCGTCCTCGAGGTTCCGCTCGGAGCTGTGGTACGTGCGGTGGGTCATGCTGTCGTATACCTCGCATACTGCGACGACGCGGGCCTCCATGGGAATTTCGGTGCCCTTGAGCCCGAGCGGGTAACCCGAGCCGTCCATTCGCTCGTGATGACCGGCAACCGCATCCTGGACCATCTGACCGAAGTTCGCCGCCTTCGCGATCTCGCTTCCGACTCGCGAATGCTGCCTGACAACCAACCACTCTTCTTCAGTGAGCGCATGACCCGCATCGGCCACATCATCACGTAGGTTCATCATGCCGACATCGTGCACGAGCCCGGCAAGGCGCAACTGCTTGCGGGTCTGCGGCGGCAGCCCAAGGCGCTGTCCGATCGAAGATGCCAGCTCTGCGACACCCACGGCGTGACGCGAGTAGTCGGGGCGCTTATCGGCGACAAGATACTGAAGAACACGGAGCGTACCCTCGAGCTGATCCTGCGCTTCCTTGAGGGACTCCTCCCGCTCCATGGCGAGTTCTACCATGCGTCCCATCAGTCCCAGCGCATCGAGCTGATCTTCATGGAAGACGGCCGTGCGCTTCCACAGCGCAAGCACGTATCTCAACTCGCCCTGCACACGCAGTGGAACCGCGATAGCCTGCCCCTCCTCGGTGCCGAGAGACTGAATATGCAGAGGTGTGCCCTTGCCCGCAGCGACCAGGGCGACGTGCGTCAGCGCCCTCTCCGCCTCCGCGACGGGAGCATCGTCGGCGATGAATACATGCTCGTCGTCCTCGCCGAGAACCGCAGCGGCATCGGCTTTAAAGAGCGTCGTCGCGTCTTGGAGAACGACTTGCAGCGACTCCTCGACACCGGCGTCGCCGAGCCGAGACGCGGCCTGATGCGAGAAGGCCAGGTACTGAACGGTCTGGTCGAGTTCACTGCGCGCAGTCTCCGCTTCACTCAGCGCGCTGTTGACCTGTGTGCGCAGCCTGCGACGCTGGTCCCACAGGTATGCCACAACCAACAGAACGAACGCGCTCAGGAGAATGCGCTCGAGGTAGTTGGCGAGAGGCAGTGTCGCTGGGAGAGCAATACCGTTTGACGACAAGAAGTAGAGCAGCAGACCGACGACGGCAGCCATTGCGATGATGAGGAGACTCGATATGGCATCGAGTTGAAGCTCGCGTCGGTTCGTTTCGCGCAGTCCGGCCATGATAACCGTCCATTCCCCTCGTCGGACATGGGGGCATCGCGCAATGCGCACGCCCAAACCCCATACTGAACGAAACTAATCCCCTGTTTGGGGATACCCCAGTCACCCGGTCTATAACAGCATTGGTGCACGCCAACATGGAAAACGCCCCTTCGAGTATCTCCGGAGAGACCCCAAAGGGGCGTTCTGTCATTCATGGTGGGCGATGTAGGATTTGAACCTACGACTTCTTCCGTGTGAAGGTTGACCGTGCTCACCGCCGATGTTCGCCACTGTTCAGAAACCGCAGGTCAGCGAGTTGCGCGGTCACAAACGAACGTCAGCGAACGTCAGCGAAATAGACCCATTGGCTACACGATTGGCTACACAGAAACGAAGGAGAATCACGATGCAGATTGAGACCATCACCCTACCCGCAGAGCAGAGCCTCGCCCTGGACTGCATGCCGCTCGACGTGCTGACGCGCGTCGAGGTCACGCCCACCTCTGGCTGGATGATCGCGGGGCGTCCCGTCGCAGAGTGGCCGGCCGAGACCGTCCGACTCAAGGCCGCGCTGGAGTACCTCGCACGCAAGATCGCGGGAGACGACGAGGTCCGCGCGATGGAGCTTGAGGACGAGGCGCTGGAGTACGCCGACCGCGCGTAGCCTCACCCGCTCGAACACTGAAGCCCGGTGCGTCTTGCCGGGCTTCTTTGCGTCCGAAAACGGCCAGAAACGGGCGAAAACGGGCGAAAACGGCCTGAATCAGGCGACATCCTCAGTGCTCATACCTACACGGGGCTCGCGGGATTCCTATCCGCCTTCATTGAGCCCCCTCTACTCGGTCTCCCTGCGGAGGTGCCATTTTTGCGCGATAGGGGGCCGTGGTGGGCACGCAGAAGCCCCAGCTGCGCGGAGACACAACCGGGGCTTGCGGGCCGTCCTCTTTACGGCAGGACGGCGTGGCGGCGAAAGGAAGGAGTAGCCTCCGCAACCGTAGCGCTATGTGATCGTGGCTTCTGTCGCCTTGTAGGCAGGCATGGCCACGATGGACAACTCGAGCACGTCGGCGCTGAGGATCTCGCGCACGACGGTGGCGCCGTCGACGTAGAACTCGTCAGCGTTGACGATCATCGCGAAGGAGCACTGGCACACGTCGCCACGAGCCATGCTCGCCGCCAGATCGCGGGCGTACACGGTATCGGGCAACTCTGCCTCGAACAGGACGCCAGCGCCGTCCTGCCACGCTCTGGCGGTGCCTGAGTTGACACGACCGAGCACGTGCTGGTGGTCGTGCCCTGCCAGTACCAGGAGGTCGTCACGCAGTCGGATTGAGCCGGGGCGTATGACCTCGCGGTACGTGCCCTCGAGCAGCTCGCTTCGGCTGTCGTAGACGATGGCTCGGCCACTGATCAGGCCAGGGCCAGGTGCCGAAGCACCCGGCCCGATACCGGCCCCACGCAGTTCGATAGACCTGCGCTCGATCATGACTAGGCCGACGCTTCGTCGGCGAGCTCGATGCCGCTGACACGACAGAAGGCCGTGGGATCCGTGGGCACGCCGCCGAAGCGGACGTATGCGCGGATCTGGACCATACCGCGCTTGAAGCCGGTGCCGGTGCGGCTGATCTCAAGCGTGATGTTCGTGCGGGTTCCGTAGAGCCACTTCGACCAGTCGGCGACGATGGCGTTGCCGTCCGGCAGGAAGTCCGTCACGTGCTCGCTGAGATCGGTGTAGGCCTTTGGCGGCTGGATGGGCTGTCCGGTGGTGTCGGCCAGCATCGCCAGCTCGGTCCATGCGCCAGAGCCGATCATCACGCTCGAAGGCGTGTGATGCTTGGCGAAGACCGTACCGGCCGCCCGGATGAACGGCGTGTGATCCGCGAGCAGACCCGTGTTGGTCAGCTCGTTGATGCCGTCGTCGGCGAAGGTCATGGCACCGATGCCGAGCGGCATGTCGGTACCCGTACCGGCGAGAGCGGCCTGATCGTAGAGGCTGGCGAGCTGCTGCGCGAACGCGTTAGTGATGGCTTCCTCAAGGCCGGTGGCGTCCTCAAGGGTCTCGATGCCGCATTCCGTGAAGAGCCAAGCGCTGTACGCGGTCAGATCCGCAGGCTCGATGGTGATCGTCTGATCGGTGAGCTCGCGATCTACCGCCTCGGGCTTCCACTCAGGGGTGCCCGTCGAGATGACGCGTGCGACCTTCTCGGTCGGGCGGTCGATGGCCACGATGCGCGCGCCGGCCTTGAACACGACCGACTGCTGCATGGCCTTCTCGACGATCTCCAGCACCGAAGCGCCGGGGATGGCTGCGGCCGCACCCGAGGAGATCAGCGTGCGCTGCTCAGCCGGGACGTGCGACCAGTCGCCGGTGGCCATGCCGCGTACGACAGCGGCGAGGTTGGCCTCGCGGGTGTTGACCGCCGTCGCCGTGCGCAGGTCATCGGCAACGCCGAAGCTGCGAAACTCGACGGGGCCCTGTGCCGGTGCGCCGCCGTCGACGCGCGAGCCGTCTGCACCAGCGAACTGGGCACGGAACTCGCCGCCCGCGAACGGGCTGATCGTCTGGTTGCCGCCGAGCGAGGCGATGACCGCAGACCGGCGCTCGGTCGCGATCGAGTCGGCGGCGCGAGCTTCGGCGATCTGCTCGTCCAGCTCGGCGACCTGCTCCTGGTACTTCTCGAGCGCCTTGACCTGGTTGGTCGACAGCGCCTGCTTGGCCTTGAGATCCTCGAGGCCGCGAACGCTCGCGTGAATCGACGACCGCAGTTCCATCAGCTGTTCAAGATTCATGGTTGTCTCGCTTCCGCGCCCGGTCAGAGGGCGCTCGTCAGTTGGTGTAAGGAGAGTCTTCGGATTCGGTGTCGCACGGCTCTGCACCGCGCTCCCCTGTCGGTCGTGGCTCTGCACCACGCAGGGGGCGAATCTCGAAAGGATTGCCAGGCGCGTGGCTCGCCACTCCACGTGGCCACGCTTCGGGGATCACTCCGTCCCCTTTCCGGCTCACAGCCGGCCGGATCACTCCGTCCGCCGCTGCGCTTCCAGACGGTACACGCGATGTCACCCGCCAATGCCCGCGGCTCTGTCGGCGGACTGCTGCTTCTGTGCGATCTGCTCGGCGATCTTCGTGATGTCGGCGTCCTCACGCACGACGGTTCCTCGGAAGTCGTTGTTCACGTTGACGACTCGGCTCGAGGTAGAGCTAGCGAGCGCTGAGGCGCCCGCTGTGCCCTTGTCCAGGTACTGGCGGGGATTGCCCAGGGACATGCGGCCATCCTTGAGCAGCCCCGACAGCAGCGCCTTCTGGCGGGCGTCACCACGAGCTAGGCGCGCGGCGTTGATGACGTACTCGCGCTCGCGCGTCTCGCCGATCAGCGCGTACGTGGGCGTGTTGTACATGCCGCCCTGGGCGTTGACGACGAAGCGGGTCAGCTGGCCGTCGAGCACGGCGCGCAGTGTGCCACCTCCTGAGGCGACGACCTTGAGCTTGAACACCTTGCCGTCCGGTATGCCCTTCGCCTTGCGGTTGAAGCGGTCGATGGCGTCGGCGGCCTCGTTGGCGTGCTTGCGTGACTCGCCGAACTTCTTGGAGATGATGCCCTGCTTGACCGCGGCGTCGATCTGCTTGTCGGTCATCTCGGCGGTCTGGAGCTTCAGCAGCGCCATGGCGTCCTTCTGCTTGCCCAGTAGGTCGTAATACTCGGCGCCTGACTTCTTGCCGCCGCCCTTGAGGTAGTCGGCGAGGTTGCGCTGGGCGTCGCGCAGGGCGAGCACGTTCTGGATAACCGAGCGCCGGTTGTTCTGCCCGGCGGTCAGCTCGAGCTTCTGAGCCGCCCACGCTTCGGTGGTGTCGTCGGTCGCGTTGGCGAGATCCTTCTGAGACGCGGCGAGGTCTGCGGTGCTCTTGTCCGCCGAGTCGTTGGCCAAGCCGAGTTCGGCCAGCTTGTCGTTGTACTGGTCCTGGGTGATGAGCCCCTTCTCCAGGTTGTAGTCCAGGGCGTAGCGGGCGCCCACGAGTTGCCACTGCTTCAGCGCCGCCTCGTTGGTCGTGTCGGAGAAGTAGTTCAGCGACGCCGACAGCATGTCGATGTTGCCGATCGCGCCGGCGTTGACCAGCGCCGCGCCGCCCGACTCCTTGAGGTTGTCCAGCGAGACCATGAGCCGGTCTATCTTGCCCTGCGTCGAATCGACGTAGGCGTCGGCCTGCCCGGCGTAGCGCCGTTCGACCTCGGCGAGCACTTCCATGGACGTGGCGTTCTTGTCGATGGTGATGCCGAACTTCTTGGCCGCGGCGGTGTTGCCGTTGTAGACCTTGCCCAGCATCACCGACGTCTTGATGAGGTCAGCGCCCGGCGTGCCGCGCGTCACGTCCATCGCGATGGTGAGCAGCTTCTCGGCCTCGGCGCGGTCCTGCGTCATCTGGATCAGGCGGGCCATCGCGTCGATCTGCTCTTCATCGTCGAACGCCTTGGCCATGCCGCGTGATATCGCGTTGTCGATAGCCGCGGCTTGAGAGTCGTAGCTCTTGCCGGTCGCCTCGACAGCGGCCCGCAGGCGGATCTCCGACTTCTCGGAGTTGGCGTACGTCTTGATGAGGTCGAGCGCCGCCACGCCGATGCCGGCCAGAGTCGCGCCGACGACGGTCAGCTCGCCCCACATGGCCTTCGCGCCTTCGACGAATCCGACGGAGGTCTTCTTGCCCGTCGACTGCAGGCGCTTGAGTTCGGACTCCGTCTTGACGATCTCGCGATTGAACGCGCGGTATTGCTTCTCGCCGATGTCGCCGCGCTTGAACTGAGCCTCTACCTGAGACTGAGCGGCCTTGAGGGCGGCCAGCTTGGCGCGCGTGTTCTCGGTGGCCTGTGCCAGCAGCTTCTGCTTCTGAGCCAGCAGCTCGGTGTTCTTCGGGTCCAGCTTGAGGAGGCGCTCGACCTGGCGGAGTTCGACCTGCGTCTCACGAGCGCGGCGGTTGACTTCGGACAGCGCCTTGTCCAGTCCGGTGGTCTCAGCCCCGATCCTGATGTTGATGCCCTTGAGGTTCATGTGGTGGATCCCTTCTTCGGTCGACGGCTTCTATCGGGGTCGAGATCGTCACGCAGGCGCTGCACGCCCTTCTTGAGCCTGTCGGCCTCGCGCTTCGCTTCAAGCTCGACGATGGTCTTCTCGAATGCCTCGTTCATCGCTTTGCGAGCACACGTCCAGCACAGGCCGAGGGACTCGTGGTCCACTTCGCGGACCGAGCAGCTGGGGCAGAGTTCGCCGGTGCTCGGCCGCGTCAACCGCTCCAGCACCTGGTCTAGCTCCACGTCGCCTCTCGCGATCGCCTGCTGCATCTTCACCGGCAGATGTTCGAAGAGGTCATCGAACTCGGTGTCGGGGATCTCTGCGGGATGGGTCATCGTTCCGATTCTCTTTCGATTTCGGGGATGTCCAATGCGGGGCTGTGGTTGGTGGTTGGTGGTGGGCCCCCTTTAGGGGGACCCCCCCCATCACCATCGACCCCGCCGCTGCTGTGTGTTGGGGGGTTGTTGTTGGTTGTCCTCACTTCGCCCCCAACATTCGGCGCCAACACGATTCCGCGCTTGATGGAGTAGCCGTACTTCTTGACCCGCTCGGTGATGGTGGAGCGGTGCTTGCCGAGGAAGTCCGCAAGCTCCTGGACCTTCACCGGGCCGAGCTTGGACAGTTCGGCGATGGCGGCCCGCGTCACAGACTCGTTGGGATCCAGCGGCACCTCTGTGATCTCGTCGTCTGCATCGCACTCGATGAACCGCGAACCCTCTGCCCGGTACATGCGGCCTTTCACGTCGTGGCAGTCGTGTCGGCGGGCGGTGATGTTCAGCTCGACACGGCTACCACGCGGCGTGAGCGTGGCGATGACCTCAGGACTGCGGGAGATGGTGCCGGCGCCCGCGATCCGGTCAGCGTGGACG
>JAAXWY010000001.1:66706-67460 GCA_013334745.1 Coriobacteriia bacterium | reverse complement strand
GTGGCTATCCTTGATGCCGCGCCACGCCTTGATGAAATGGTGCGTCAAGACCAGGGCTCCGCCGAACTCGTCGCGAAACTCAGCCAGCTGCGTGAAGAACTGAGCCATGGACCGGTTGCTGTTCTCATCGCCGTCGATCAGCGAGTAGATCGGGTCGACGATGATGTAGTCGAACCTGTCCACGCGAGCCCACTTGAGCAGCTTGACTACCTCCTCCCAGAGCGCTTCGAGATCCCATGCCGCCCGCGTGCCCTTGAGATTCAGCACGTAAAGGTGGTCGCGGACCTCATCGCCCGAGATGTCGCGCTCCTTCATCGCTAGGCGTAGGCGCTCGGTCTGCTCGTCTTTCGGGTTCTCGAGGTTCAGGTAGAGAACGTCGCGCGGGCAGGACTCACCGTCCTCAGGGAAGACGTAGTCGCTGCACTGGTAGCCGAACCACTCGCCTTCGGTCACCGCGCTCAGTGCGAGGTCTAGCCCGGCGAGGGACTTGCCCGTCTTAGGCGGTGATGCCAACACCATCGTGTCGCCCTCTTTGAACAGTCCCTCGAGCAACCAGTCGCGCTCCACAGCTAGCCGGCCTTCTTGATGAGCTGCTCGACGTAGGCGGTGATGCTCTCGTCGGTGATGAGGGACTTCGCGCCGATCTTCACGAGCTTCAGCTCGCCTCTGGACACCAGCTCGTAGAGCTTCGTGCGCCCGATCGAGAGTCGACTCATCGCCTGAGGCACTTCGTACAGAATCCGTTCCGTCGCGT
>JAAXWY010000001.1:65479-66696 GCA_013334745.1 Coriobacteriia bacterium | reverse complement strand
CCTAAGTGTTCGTGGCTTTCCGTAGCCACCCGTGCGGTTTGACGGGTACAACGTAACGGGTTAGACTGCTCTCAGTCACGTGCGGACTCACCCGAACCCGACTGCTAGACGCGAAAGGAGGTGAACAGGAGATGACCAGAAATGCTGATCAGGTCGACATCAACATCTTCTTTGGCGAACTGCCGAAGCTGACCGACCGCGAGGATCTGGGACTTCAGGCGCTGGGCGAGATGCGGCGCCTAGATGCGATGCAGTTTGTTGATGAGCACAGTGAGCTGAACGATGAGCAGCTCGCGGAACGCTTGGCAGAGCGATACGGCTGGACGATCGGAGACGCGGCGAACTTCGTGGTGTCGAACACGATTCCGAGGACGGACCTCATTCGAGGCCGCTTCCATCGTGACGCTGGAAGCGCGAACGATGGCAACCCGGCCACGGCGAAGATACTCGACACGATCATCCTGTACGTCCGCCCTCAGGCCACCAAGGAGGAGGTAGCGAACGCGTTTGACGAGTTTCGCCGGGCCGCGTACGCAAGCAGCACGTTTGAGCGCCGGCGTCCGCTTGCGATGAAGCGATCCAAGGATCTGGCGGTGCTTGGCTACCGCATTTGGCGTGGCGAGTTCGACACGTGGAGCTCAGCGTTTGAGGCGTACCAGGACGAACACCCAACCGACGCTGTAGCCTTCTTTGACTTCAGCACGAACACGGTGAAGATGCCGGACTTCAGGCGCGCCACCAAGAACGCCTACAACACCGTGACCGGTTGCACACTGGACTTTCGTCCGGGGATGAAGACACGGAAGGGAGGTGAATAGGAAATGACCAAACGAGCACACGGCGAGGGCTCGATCTACAGGCGCGCCGATGGCAAGTGGTGCGGCGCGATCCGCCACGAGACCGGACGTGCGGTGTTCTACGGCCGCACCAAGGCCGAGGTGCGCGACAAGCTGAGGGCGGCCGTCGTACGCATGGAAGACGGCGCACCGGTCCGGGACTCCAGGCGCACGGTCGCGGCATGGCTTGCCGACTGGGAGACCAACGCACTCCCCGCCTCGAGCCTGAAGTCGACCACGCAGGATCTGTACAAGTGCATCGCAAAGACGCACCTCAAGCCTGAGCCGTTCGGCGCGATCGCGCTGGACAAGCTCAAGGCGTCAGACGTGGACGCGCTCATCATCCGGCTACGCGAGAAGAAGCTCGCCCCGGCGACGGTA
>JAAXWY010000001.1:6866-65469 GCA_013334745.1 Coriobacteriia bacterium | reverse complement strand
CGCGTGTACCGCGTGCTGCGTGTCTCACTCAAGGCCGCGGTGCGTGACGACCTCCTCGCAAAGAATCCGTCTGCGCGCGTGGCGATGCCCAAGGCCGAGCGGACTGAGGCAAGGTACCTCACAGCCTCTGAGGTCGCGTCTCTGCTCAGAGCGGCTGAGGACACGCGCTACCACGCCGCCCTGTCTCTCATCGCCCACACGGGGCTGAGAAGCGGCGAGGCGAGGGCGCTGCGGTGGAGAGACGTGGACTTCGGCGAGAAGACGCTGAAGGTTCGGGGTACCCTCTCGCGTGTCGACGGCCGCCTCGAGGTGACTGAGCCCAAGACAGCGAAGAGCCGGCGCACCTTGCCGCTCACCTCTGCCGTCGTCGAGATCCTCAAGACGCAACGCCGGACACAACGCCGGGAACGGCTACGGGCGGCGAACCTCTGGACCGACACCGGGCTCGTCTTCACGACTGAGACGGGCCAGCCGGTCGACAGCGCGAACCTGCGCCGAGCACTCAACACGGCGGCCGACAGTGCCGGCCTGGACGATGTGTGCGTCCACACGCTACGCCACTCGGCCGCTACGGCATGGCTTGAGTCCGGCGTGAACCTCAAGGCGGTGTCCGAGCTCCTGGGACACGCCGACATCCGCGTGACCGCCGACTGCTACGGCCACGTGACCGAAGCGACCTCGCGCGCTGCGATGGACACACTGTCCAAGGCGCTGGGAATCTGACCATTGGCTACACGATTGGCTACATTCGGGCCAGAAAGGAGGGAGAGACCGCATCACGGTTTCCCGAAACACGGCCTCTCACCTGCTGTTTTCATGGTGGGCGATGTAGGATTTGAACCTACGACTTCTTCCGTGTGAAGGAAGCGCTCTCCCCCTGAGCTAATCGCCCGTACACACCGCGTGAGCGGCGAGCACCGATTCTAGCGGTAGCCGTTCGGGTGTTCAAGGTGCCACCGCCAAGCGTCTCCGACGATCTGCTCGAGCCCGCCGCGCTCAGGGCGCCACCCGAGCCCCCGTTCAGCCCGCTGGGACGATGCAACGAGCTGTGCTGGATCTCCCGCCCGTCGAGCACCGATCACTATCTCGACCTCACGCCCGCTGACCTCGGCACACGTTCGAACGACCTCAAGGTTGCTGTATCCCCGCCCGTTGCCGAGATTGAACACACCACTGGCCTGGCCGCGGACCGCAGTCTCGAGCCCCAGACGATGCGCTCGTGCCAGATCGGTGACGTGGATGTAGTCGCGAACGCACGTGCCGTCCGGCGTCGGATAGTCACCGCCGAAGACCTCAAAGCGCTCCTGACCGGAGTTCATGGCACCCAGGACTCGGGGGATGATGTGGGTCTCGGGCTCGTGCGCCTCCCCTAGCGACCCATCGGGCCACGCCCCGCCGACGTTGAAGTAGCGGAACCGTATCGACCGGAGTGATTGGGCCGATGCCGCCCGCTCGAGCAGGCGCTCGAACTCTAGCTTCGATGCACCGTAGGGGTTGACCGGCAGCGCCACTGCATCCTCCGAGATGGGCACGCTTTCGGGCTCGCCGTAGACCGCCGCGGTCGAGGAGAACACGAGAGCATCGATCCCATGAGCGGCCATGCGTTCCAGCATCACCATCGGCTCGTGAACGTTTCCCCGATGGTACTTCGCCGGATCGGCCACAGACTCGGCCACCTCGATGTAGCCAGCGAGGTGCATCACACCATCGCACCCAGGCAAGACCGCATCGAGGACTGTGCGGTCGCCCACTGATCCATGTGCGAACTCGGCGCGCTGGTCGATGGCCGCTCGGTGACCGCATTCCAGCGTGTCCAAGACGACGCACGAGTGACCGGCGTCAAGCAGCGCTCGAGTGGTGATCGAACCGATATAGCCGGCTCCGCCGGTGACGAGAAAGCGCATCATGCACGTCCGGTGACGAGGGTCATCAGTACGCCCCTGTGGTGGACAGGACCGCGGGTATGGTCCGAAGCATGATCGAGAGATCGAAACCGACCGACCAGTTCTCGATGTAGAACAGGTCCAGACGCACCATCTCGTCAAACGTGAGCGCGCTGCGCCCGGACACCTGCCACAGGCCCGTCATACCGGGAAGGACCTCCATGCGCCGCCAGTGGTAGCCGGAGTACGCGCTCGCCTCCTGGGGCAGCGGGGGACGTGGTCCAACCAGAGACATCTGACCACGCATGACGTTGAGGAGCTGCGGTATCTCGTCAATCGATAGACGACGAAGCCAGCGACCGACCCGGGTGATTCTCGGATCATCACGCATCTTGAACAGAGGGCCGCTCGCCTCGTTCTCCGTGGACAACTCCTGAAGCAGCTCATCCGCATCACGACGCATCGATCGGAACTTGTACATTCCGAACGGATTCCCATCCCTGCCGAGCCGCACCTGCTTGTAGAGGATCGGTCCGCGGCTATCGAGCTTGATCAACAGTGCGATGAGAAGCCAGATCGGGGTACCGACCAGAAGAATCGCCGCTCCGACAGTGAGATCAAATGCGCGCTTCACAAGGCGCTTTCTCAGTGAGAAGGAGACGCCCCTGACCAGTACGAGGGGAACGCCGGATACTTCTCGTATGAGCACCCGGGATGTAGTGACGTCGAGCAGGCCGGACGAAAGCTCGATATCGACGTCAGCCCCGCGTAGATCCGCGATGATCCGAGACAACACTTCGGAGTCGAAGGCCGTGGATGCGATGAGGACGGTGTCGAAACTCCGCGCCGCAAGCACCTCAACGATATCGGCGGCGGCCCCGAGACATTCAATCTCGGGCGTGCAGTACTGAAGATCGAGCGTATCCTGCCGTGAACTCGCCAGGCAGGCCACCGGTGTCAGTCCCGAAGACGGATTCGCCTGAAGCCTACGCAGAAGGTCGGCCGCCTCCTGGTTGTAACCGACGACGAGCGTTCGCCTGAGGAACCGCCCACTTCGCCGCAAGCGTGCCAGTACATACCGGACGAGCGACCGGCCGATGACCACGAAGATGATTCCGAAACCCCACGTGAGCATCACCCAGCCGCGCGACAGCCCCGGCAGTTTCAATGCGAATGTCGCAACGATGAAGATCACGACCCCGAGCGACAGCCCCCGTGCGACGCGGCTGTATTCGCCGGTGCCCCAGAAGACCCGATCCACGTCGTACAGTCCCTCAAACGACAGCGCAAGAATCCACACAGCCATGATTACGAGTGACATGTCTGCGAACTGAACGTTGATGCCCGACCCGGGAATCGCCTCGACGTGGCGCAACCGTCCGAATCGAATCAACGAGGCCACACCTGACGCCAAAGCCACCATCACTATGTCCGACCCGATGAGCGCCAATTGCGTGTAGCCACGACGCATCCGTCGAGTGACGAAGGCCTCAGAACTCATCGTTGCGTCCACCCCTGCGTCTCGTGTCGGAAGACCTTGTGTCCAGTGCCGGAGCATCCCCTTACCACGAACCATACTACGACGACCGCACGCCACAAGCCCTGACGGCCGCCGGAGCGATGACCCACTGCTGATTGAGGCTCGGTGTCGAATATCACAATTCGTGCTTACAGCGCTAAGGTGTGAGCGCGCGAAGTTCGATACTTAGAGCACGAGTACTTAAACAAGTACGCCCGGGGTACGTCCGTACGCAACAGAGGAGGCTCTGCATCGTGAGTGAATCGCTCGCGCTTGCTCGACAGTCAGGTTCAAGAACTGCGCGTCGACCATCCGGCGCAACGTACGCACTAGCTGTCGCAGCAATGGTGGTTGCCCTGCTACTCCTCGGGCTCGTGTCTTCAGTGCCTGCGTATGCCGTGTTCATGCCGCCGGACCCGGGCGATCAATACATCGATCGGACCGACCATCTCACCTACTTCAATGCGGACACCTCTACGTACTACCGGGCCGGCTCCTTCTCCTTCGATGCAAGCGGCACACTTTGGGTCGCACATTCCGGCACGGATGGCTCCCTCCTGGGCCGCTACGATGATGGCGCCACGACACCGACAGCACTGTTCGATCTCGGTGAGCGCTATGTCCTGTCGTGCGACTTCGGCCCGGACGGACTGCTCTACTTCACCGACCCGTGGAACGAACAGATCGTGGTGTTCGACCCGAGCACCGGCGGTATCGTCAACACGCTGACCGTTCCCACCTTCACAAGCCCCCACGACGTTCATGTCGCCTCGGATGGCGACGTCTTCGTGTCTGACTCGGTGCTCGGCCGCGTGGCCAGAATCGCTTCGGATGCATCCACAAGCCAGGTACTTCCCGATCCCGTCCCTGCTCTGACCGGCGTTCAGGGAATGGGATGGGACGCCGAGGGAAACCTTCTCGTTGGTGACGGCTTCCTTGGCGGTCGAGTCATTCGATACTCGCAAGGTGGATCGATTCTTGGCGAACTCGATGTCTCGTCCATGGCAGTGGGACCGATCCGAGACATCTTCGTCGACACATACGGCACCATGTACGTGCTTGGCAACGACAACACCGAACCGCGATTTGCTCGGCGCACCGCTGCCGGCGTGAACATGGGCAGTTTCCCCGACCCCGCGCAAGGCACGCTCGTATCCCCCACCAAGCTCGTCGTCGACAACGACGGATATGCGTGGGTCAGCAGCACCCCCGAGGCGGACGTGACGCCGGGCGTCGTCCAGCGCTACACCTTCGCTGAGGGCACGCCCGATACTGACGCACCATCCTCATCCGATAACCACTTCACGGGATGGGTCCATGGTCCTGCCGTCGTGACCATCACTGCCACGGACACCGGCGGTTCTGGGGTCCAGAGCATTCTCTATAGCCTCGACGACACGACGCCGAGCCTGATCACCACCGGCCAGGTCACCGTCTCGGCCGAAGGAACTACCACGCTTCGGTACTTGGCGGTCGACCGCGCCGGCAACAGGGAGCCGGCACACACCGTAACGGTCCGTGTCGACAACTTGGCACCCGTCTCCTCGGCCGTCATCGACACGACGTACTACGGGCCGGTCTCGATCGACATCTCATCGTTCGATGCCCTCTCCGGCGTCAACCACACGTATTGGCGCCTGAACGGTGGCGCCTGGAACGACAGCCGCACGATCGTAGTCGCTGCGGAGGAACGGGGCGACTTCGGCGTCGAGTGGTACGCGGTCGATGGCGCGGGCAACGCCGAGTTTCCCGTCCACGAAGGATTCTTCCGCGCATACAACCGCTACGAAGAGACGAGCACGCCGCTCGTCTATCGCAGCACGTGGGCCAGCGTACCGGGTCCCACCTGGTCTGGCGGCGCCTACGCGAGATCAACCGCCGCCACCGCTGCGGCCTACATCACATTCACGGGGACGACCATCGAGCTCAACGGGCCGACCGGTCCGGACATGGGCAAGATCGGCATTCGCCTGGACGGTGGTGACATGACCGAATACGACCAGTACTCGGCTGAAACCACCTTGACGCAGCTGGCGCGGTTCGTCGCATCGGGTGCCGGCACGCACGTGCTGGCTATCGAGTCGCTCGGCACGCACAATCCGCTCTCATCGGGCATCGCGGTCGGGATTGACTCGGTCGATATCGATGGAGTGCTGACGAATGATGTGACGGCCCCGGTCACCACCGACGACGTGACATCTGCTTGGTACAACGCTGAGTCTCTGGTCACATTGACCGCCGCCGATGACAGTTTCGTGGCGGCAACGTACTTCCAAGTCGCTGAGGGACCAGTGCGCAGCTACACCGCGCCGTTCTCCATCGGCGCCAGCGGACTTGCGGTGCCCCTTCGGTATCGCAGCGTCGATGGCGCAAGCAACTCCGAGACGACCGTCACGACCTCCGTCAAGGCAGATGTCGACGATCCGCATTCGTCGGCATCCATTCAGCCGAGCTATGTTGACTCCGCGACCATCTCGCTTGAGGCAAGCGACACCCTCTCGGGGGTCGGTTCGATCGAGTACAACCTGGACGGCGCAGGATGGACCACAGGCGACTCGGTCCGCGTGACCGGCTACGGTCATCACGAACTTCTCTATCGTGCCGTCGATGTCGCGGGCAATGTTGAGGCGTTCCACACGGGTGATGTCCTCGTGCGGCGAGCTGCGGAAACATACACGATCACTTCGCCGGAATTGCGGTGGCAAGGGCAGTGGGATCTGTGGAACACGAACGCCAAGCGCACGCATACCTCGATCACTTCGAACTATGTGACCGGGTACGGTAGGTGCACGCGGATCGACGTATGGGCCTACAAGAGCCCCGACTCAGGCATCGCGCGTCTGGCACTTGACGGCAGCATCGCCTTTGTCGATCTGTACAGTGCGGTCCCAACGCTGACCGTGGTCTGGTCCAGCGGCGTGCTCGCCGACACTGAGCACTTCCTTGCCTACGGCTCAAGCGGTTCTCGGAATGAGGAGTCTTCAAGCCGTAACGTCAACTTCCATAGCGCGGTCGTAGAGGGTGTGTTCGGCGGCGTCGTCGACGACACTGAACCGCCGACAACCACCTCAAACATCCCGTCCGAATGGCGCAAATCACCGTGGCTCGTGGAGCTCTCGGCGGACGACTACCTCGGTCACGAAGGTGCAACCTTCTACGACGCGTCCATGGTGCAGACCGACTCTCCGGACGCCACCACCGTCTATGAGGCCCCCTTCCCGGTTAGCGCCGAGGGCACCACGTACGTCTCCTTCTACTCCGAGGACACCTTCGGTAACCGTGAGTCCCTCCGCACCGAGCTACTTCGTCTCGACTCTTCCGCACCGACCACGACCTGTGACGCAACGGCCACCTACACGAATTCCGCATCGATCGGGCTGGTGGCCGAAGACTCCCTCTCCGGTGTCGCATCCACGCACTACCGCATCGACGAAGCCGCTTGGACCACAGGAACCGTGGTGACACTTCCTGCAGGCAACGAGGGCACACACACGGTGCAGTGGTACTCGCGAGACATCGTCGGCAACCAAGAAGCGACCAGCAGCGTTCAGTTTGCGGTGCTCAAGCGCTACGAGGAGGAGAGCCAGGCCTCGATCGCGCAAGAGGGACTCAACTGGGGACATGACGTTCAGTCGGGGTACTCGGCAAGCATCGTCCGCTACGCGTGGGGCCCTGGCGCCCTCGTGGGCACGTTCACCGGTGATCGCTTCGACCTGATAGCCACCAAACGCCCGACTCAGGGCATCGCGCGCGTGCTCATCGACAACGTGTTCGTCGGCACGGCAGACCAGTACAGCGCGACCGACGACTACCAGCAGCGGGTGTTCTCGCGAGCGGGACTCGGCGCAGGCAGTCACAACTTCCGAGTCGAATGGACGGGCGAGAAGAACCCCGAATCCTCGGGCACCGACATCAATGTCGACGCCTTCGAACTCATGGGCACGATGGTGTCCGACCTCATCCTGCCTACTTCGTGGGCGACCGTGGACCCGGCGTGGCGCACAACACCACAGCTGATCTCTATCGAGGCCTCAGACAACGGTCTTGTGGCACCGCTGATCCATTATCAGATCGACGGCGGCACGGAGTCGCTCTACTCACAAGCGTTCGACATCTCGGCAGAGGGAACCACCACGCTGGACTGGTGGGCCACGGACGGCGTGAACAACGAAGAGGACCCCCGGCATCACGCCATCGTGCGAATCGACCGCACTCCCCCGACGGTGGAGACATCCGCGCCTGCGGATTGGGCAGCACCTTCACAAACCGTGTTCCTCACCGTAGCGGACGCGGGGGTCGGCACCGATACCGTGAGCTATGGGCTTGCCGGGGCTGACCCGACTACCCCCTACCCGCTCTCAGGCATTGAGATCGCCACCGAGGGCACGACGACGGTCGGCTACTCCGCTGTCGATCTTCTCGGCAACGAGGCGACCGGGAACGTCACCGTCCGCCTCGACGGCACCGCACCCACGAGTTCATGCGACGCGACATCCGGCTGGCGACTGCCGACCGAACCGGTCACTCTGACCGCCGTCGATGCCCACTCGGGCGTCGGCCGGATCGACTACGCGGTCGATACCGATGTGATGCAGCAGTACGACACGCCTTTCACCATCTCGGACGAGGGAACGCACACGATCTCGTACCGCGCAACGGACCGTGCCGGCAATCGAGAGACCACACAGACCGCCACCGTACGCATTGATGGATCGAGTCCTGTGACCGCGCAGGACGTACCTTCCCAGTGGTCCTCGGCCACCGTAAACGTGCACCTCACCGCTGCCGACCTGTACTCCGGAGTCGCTGCGACGTACTACAGCCTCGATGGCGGCCTGCCGTCGACTCTGGCGACATCGGTGACCCCGATCTCGGCCGAGGGCACGACGACACTCTCATATCGCTCGCTCGATATCCTCGGCAATACTGAGCCCGTCTCGACGAAGCTCGTACGCATCGATCGAACGGTGCCCCACACCACTGACAATGCGCCGAGCGACTGGAGCGCATCGCCCGTCACCGTCTCCTTGACGGCGTCCGATTCCGCCTCCGGCGTCTCGGGAACGTGGTATCGCGTCAACGCGGGTGCGGTTACCACGTACACCGCGGGCATTCTCGTCTCGGTACAGGGCACCACCACCATCGAGTACGGAAGCCGAGATACAGCAGGCAACATCGAGACCACTGAGACGACGTCGGTCCGCATCGACTCTTCGAAGCCCGTCACCACCTCCAATGCGCCCGTTGCGACTCAGTCAAGAGATGTCACGGTGACCCTGACCGCCACCGACGTGGGCTCAGGCGTGAGTCGTACCTATGTCCGGGTCGGTGCAGGCTCGGTGGCTACCTACACGGCCCCGGTCGTCGTGAGTTCGGACGGTACGACCACCGTGTCATTCTGGTCAGTCGACAAGGCGGGTAACGTCGAGACCACGAAGACGGCCAACGTTGTGATCGACAGGACGTCGCCCTATATCGAAGGCGTCATCACGAATCTGGGGGCTCCTGTCGGAAACGTCGTCGTCACGGCGTACAACGCGATCACCAACACCAGCGTCAAGAGCGTGCTCACCAACGCCGCTGGGTTCTACTCGATGTACCTCCCGGCTGCGGGCTATAAGGTGCGCTTCTCGGGCACGACGCCGGCTTCTCTCTCCCAGTATTACGACCACAAGACGAGCATCACCGAGGCGACCACGGTTACCCTGTCGGTCGGCAAGGTGACCGTGAGTACCGATCTCGGCCCGACCATCGCCGGAAGAATGGTCAATCAGGGCGCACCGCTGGTCGGTATTGTCGTGACCGCATTCGATGCGACGTCACATGCGAGCATCCGAAGCGTTCTCACGACGGCCGGTGGCAACTATGCCATCACGGGACTACCCGCCGGCGCGTACCACGTCCGGTTCACCGGCACCGTGCCTGCATCGCTGAGTCAGTACTACGACCATAAGACGACAATTTCCGACGCGACTACCGTGACGGCTCTCGGGGGTGTCGCAGCGGTCTCAAGCGACCTTGGGCCCACCATCCAAGGCACGATCACGAACCAAGGAACTCCGCTGGCCAATGTCCTTGTCACTTCGTACAACGCCACGTCGTACGCAAGCATCAAGAGCGTTCTGACCAATGCCGCGGGCTTCTACACGATGCCGGTCGCCGCAGGCTCGTACCGGATTCGGTTCTCCAACACCACCCCTGCGTCCTTGTCTCAGTACTACGACCACAGAACGACGATCACCAGCTCCACGGTGGTCTCGGCGACCGGTGGCGTCATCAACGTCTCCAGTGACCTGGGACCGACCATCTCGGGAACCCTCACTG
The DNA here is from genome assembly GCA_013334745.1 of Coriobacteriia bacterium. NCBI lineage: Bacteria > Bacillati > Actinomycetota > Coriobacteriia > Coriobacteriia bacterium. The sequence continues at coordinate 55,743 of JAAXWY010000001.1, read as the reverse complement.
ATCAAGGCGTGCCGATCGCGGGTGCTGTCGTGACCTCGTACAACGCCACGTCGTTCGCGAGTGTGAAGAGCGCCATCACGAACTCAGCGGGGTACTACCAGATGTCAGTGCCATCCGGGTACTACAAGGTCCGCTTCTCAGTAGCCGCCAAACCGTCACTGACCCAGTACTACGACCACAAGTCGAGCATTACAGAGGCTACGACCCTCACGGCACTCGGCGGCCTCGTGAATGTGACGAGCGACCTGGGGCCCACGATCCAGGGCACCGTGCTCAACGAAGGCGTACCGCAGGTCGGGGTGGTGGTCACCTCGTTCGTGGCAACATCGCACACAAGCGTCCGTAGCGTTGTCACCAACGCAGCGGGCTTCTACACCATGTCGGTTCCCTCGGGCGCCTACCACCTCCGGTTCACGGGCACCACGCCGGCCTCACTGACGCAGTACAACGACCACATGACGACCATCAGCGACGCCACGACGATCAGTGCTCCGGCAGGACTCGTCGCGGTCTCGACCGATCTCGGTCCCGTAATCCGAGGAACCCTCACGAACGGTCCAACCCCCTTGTCCGGGGTGCTGGTGACGGCGTATGACGCAACCACCCATGTGAGCTTGCGGACGGTCCTCACCGACGCACTCGGCAACTACAGCCTCTCCGTTCCGACAGGCGCATACCATGTTCGCTTCGTGGTATCGGCAATCCCGTCCCTGTCGCAGTACTATGACCACAAGTCAAACATCACGGATGCATCCGTTGTGCCTGCATCCGGCGGTGCGACAACGGTATCGAGCGACCTGGGGGCAACACCATGAGGGGTCCGAAGATGAGTCGACGACTTGCTGTCTTTGGCGCGATGGCGGCGTGCACGTTAGCGTTCGCTCAGGCCGCTGCCGCCTCGAGTATCGTGGGAACCATCACCTACAACGCCGTGCCACAGTCACGCGCCGTCGTCAGCGCGTTCGACGCCGCCACTGACAGTTACGTGAAGGCGACGTTCACCGATTCATCGGGGTACTACCGCATCACGGGACTGTCGGCCGGCACCTATCACCTGCGGTTCACCGGCACCACCCCGACATCGCTCTCACAGTGGTATGACCACGTGACGATGGCCACCGCCGCCTCGACACTGACCGCAGGCACCGACAGCACCCTCACGGTGTCATCGGACCTCGCACCGGTCTCGGTCCCGGCGAGCCAGTCGATCGAAGGCACCGTGACCAACGCCGCCGTCGCACAAGCCGGCATCGTCGTGAGTGCCTACGACGCGTCTTCGCATGCACACGTCGCAGGCGCGTTCACCAACGCCGGCGGATTCTACCGGCTGAGCGGACTTCCGGTCGGCTCGTATCACGTCCGCTTCACCGGTACCAGCCCGGCGTCCCTCACGCAGTACTACGACCACAAGTACGAGATCTCGAACGCCACCACCTCTACGCTGACCAGCGGCCAGAAGCTCGCCGTCTCCACCAACCTGGCGCCGAATACGAGCGTCACGCAGTCACTCGAAGGCACGGTCACGTACTACGGCCTCGCCCAGAGCGGCGCTGTGGTAAGCGCGTTCGATGCGACTACGCACGAGTACGTTGCTGGAACATTCAGCGACATCTTCGGGCACTACCGTATCAGCGGTCTGCCGATCGGCTACTACCATGTACGCTTCACCGGCACCACGCCGGACTACATCGTCCAGTTCTGGGATCACCAGCTTGTCGGGCGCCAGTTCATGAGTTTGGCCACCACCACGCCGCTCGTCGCATACGGTCAGACTCGCTACATTTCGACGGATCTGTCACCGGTTCTGACGATTAACGGGCACCTCACCAACAACGGAGTACCGGTGTTCAAGGCCACCGCCTCTGCGTACAACCTCGTCACTCGAACCTTCGTCTCGAGTGTGTACAGCGATACGAACGGTGACTATTCGCTCAAGAATCTCGTACCGGGCTCGTATCAACTCCGGTTCACGGCGGACACGAACTTCCCGGGGTCCTTCCCCACGCAGTACTGGGAGCGCAAGTCCAGCGGAGCCGTGGCGACGACGATCACCTGTCCGCCGATCGATTTCATCCCGTCACAGACATTCGTCGCCGACAGCGAACTGGCTACGCCGACCGTGTGGCCCTAGCCCGGATTCGTGTTTCGGTGTGCGCGGCCAGGATCCCTCCGGCGAGACAGACAACAAGGTCAGCTGCTACCCATAGGGTTCCACTGCCGCGAAGCCAGGTGCTGCAGGCACCGAACCACACGAGGTTGACCAGGAAGACCCACCACGTGGCCCTGCCAAGGCGCTCCAGCCACATCATCAGGCCAAACCAAGGCACCCGCTTGCTCAGTGCAACGACGATGATGACGAACGCCGCGGAGTAGAGGCTCATCCCTGCGTGGTGCACGAGTTCATTAAGCGCGTCGTCAGCCGATACGGCCCCGAACAGCAGCCAATCGCGGAACGTGGTTCCCAAGTAGGCGACGAGCACCCCCGCCGATAGCCCAACGGCCAGCCAATCAAGACGCTTGAGGCCCCGCGCTCCCACCCATAGACCTGTGCCGAGGAACATCCCCCATCCGCCCACCCAGGACCAAGCCCAGAGGTGAGGGAGACGCCACGCGATGGTCAGCCACCACATAACGTCGGCCATACCCAGCAGGAGCACTGTCAGGGACAGCGACTTCTGGCTGCCGAGGGCGACAAATGGCGTGATCAGCACCCACGTGAAGAGAACCGGAACGAAGTAGTTTCCGGGTCCCGGCACCGGCAGCATGCCTATCAGGGTCGCGGGGCCAAATGAGAGAGTGCCGGCAATGGCGCCCAGAACCAGTGCGATGAACCAGGCGATAGCGAACCCGGGCAGGAAGCGACTCAACCGACGCCACGTCTCACGCGAGTAGTGCGCCCAATCGAGAATGACGGCCGGGTAGTCCCCCACGAGACGCACACCTAGTACGACCCCCATGAGTGTGAACAACACCATGATGCCGAGGCCAGCCCACTCCGCGAACGCCGGGGGCACGCGAACCTCCCGCGCCATCAGTGCGTGGATGAGCACGACGCCGAGGACACCCAGTCCACGCGCAACATCTACGCCGGGCTCACGGCCGGACGCCTGGTTCACGGAACCGCCACCACCTGCCGCCGGCTCAGTCACGAGCCATCACCCCGATCAGCGTCTGCATTCTGTGAACCAGTGTGTGCTCGGCGGACGCGCGTGCGCGTCCTGCGGCGGCAATCCGCGCCCGCCTTCTCGAATCACCGACTGCGGCTTCGCACAACTCCATCATCGAGTCGGAGTTGTGATACACATCGAGCTCCACACCAGGCTCGAACGCCTCGGCAAGCCCGCGACGTGAATCGCACAGCTGGTATCCGCCGGCACCGGGAATCTCGAACACTCGCATGTTCAGACCGTCCCACGATCCGTGGATGTTGAGATTCACGGCAACACTCCGGTAGATGATGTCAGCAGCCCCGGGTCCGGCGGCTCCTCTGCAGCACGCATCCAGCATGGACCGCGGCTGGTAGTAGCGCGCGCGCCACGGTCGCCGTTTCCAGTCACCGCCCCAGATTCCCAGGGTGAACCGTGGAACCAAGCGATCCAGCACATGTTCGCGCTCCGGATACCGCGCGCCGAGAAACCCCACATCAAACGCCCACTCCGACCGGACCGAATCCGAGGCCCCGAAGGTGAACGAGTCATAACCATCGGGCAGATAGAAGGCCGGGTATCTGTCGGCCACGAGTCGCTCGGTGTCGGCGTGGGAGAAGCTACCGATTGCCCGGTACGCGCCGAGCGACGCGACGACGTTCTCGTATCTATACGGATCATCGAAGGCCCAGTGGGCAAGCGGACAGGCCTTGGCGAGAGACTCAACGGTCTCTGGAACGAGCACGTCGCCTTTGACGACGATTGCGATGTTCGGCCGGAAGCTCGCCGCGTGTTCGAGAACTGACGCATTGAACCGGGCACGCTTCGTGTCCCGCGGACCCGAGACTCCGACCCGAGGAAGGACCTCATCGACAATGCGATTCTGCACCTTCTCACCGAGCGTGAGGTGCGGGAAGAAGCCGAGAGAGAGAACCTCGTGGCCGAGCGCTTCGAGTGCGCGACTGATGGCGTGGTCGTAGCCGTAGTACGACGGCGACACCAGAAGTATGCGCATCAATCCCCCGTCGCAGCTCAGTCGTCCTGACAGACCGATGATACACTCAATGCACGACCGTTCGGTCGGGCTAACGCGCCCGGACGACATCAAGGGGGACGCTTTCGAGTGACGCCGCCCGCTGACTGGCGCTGGAGACTGGCCCGCACCCTCAAAGGGCTGCCGGTCGACCGCAGCTTCGACGAGAGATACAGATCAGACGTGCTGCAGGGCCCCGGCAGACTCGAGGTCGGCGCATGGAGCCATTGGTTCCCGAGCTGCATCTTCTACACGTGGACACCCGACGATGTGATCAGCATCGGCTCCTACGCCTCCATCGCTGCCGGCACCACGCTGGTCTGCGGTGGCGAGCACCACACCAGTCACCTGTCGAACTTCACGTTCAACCTGATGACCGGCGAGGATGTTGCCGTTGAGCAACTCAAGCCGAGCAGGATCGTAATCGGGAGCGACGCCTGGATTGCCACGCAGGCCATGGTGCTCGCCAACGTCACAATCGGACATGGCGCCGTTGTCGGTGCGCGTTCGGTCGTCACGGCCGACGTACCGCCGTACGCCATCGTTGCCGGCGCACCCGCCCGCGTCATCCGATACAGATTCGAGCCCGAGGACGTCACGCGGCTACTCGAGCTGTCATGGTGGGACTGGCCTGAAGTTGCGATCCGGGAGTGCGTACCACTCCTGAGAACAGACGACATCGATGGGCTGTCGCGCTACGCCACAGCCCACGGACTGTGAGCCGATTCCCGATGGTGTTGACGTGACCGCTGAACGGCTGGTGCGCAACGCAGGGGTCTCCACCGTCGTCTATCTGCTCGGCAGTGTCGTCGGGCTGATCCTGGTACCCATACTCATCTCGTCGCTGGGAGCGGCCGGATTCGGACTGTATGTTCTCGCCCAAACCACGCTCGCGTTCTCCAGTCTGGCCGGCGGTGGACTCAACCGAGGGTTCGTCCGCTCCATCGTTGCGCATACCGAGCAGGATGGCCCCTCAGGCGCCCGGCGCGTGATTGCGACCGGTGCAACGCTCATGATGGGATTTGGGCTGATCGTCATCGCGCTGGTCGTGGCCCTGTTTCCGCTGCTACGCACGGTCTATCAGGTCAACGCCACGCAGGCGTCGGACTTCGCCTGGGTGCTCGGCGGTGCGACGGTGGCCTACGCGTTGGTTGTATCGGTCACCCCCTATCAGTCGCTCCTGGTTGCCAGAGGGCGACTGGATCTCGCGAAGTCCGTCGAAGGCACCCTGATCGTCGCGAGCTCCCTCGCGAGCGGCTATGCAGCCGTGGCAGGTTTCGGCCTCCGCGGGGTAGGCATCGCGGTCGGACTCGTTGCAGCGCCCATCGCTCTGGCGACGTTCGTGCTGGCCGTCAGGACCGATGCAAGGTGCGCGCTCGTCGCGCCGGCGTTCGACGTGGACGTGTTCCGCGAGCTGTGGCAATTCGGCTCGCGCATCCAGCTCGCCACGCTGTCCGCCATGGTCAACCGCTCGATTGACAGGGTGTCGCTTGGTGCGCTGCGCTCGCCGATAGCCGTCGGGCTGTATGACGTGGCCGATAGAGGAGCGTTCTCGATCGTCTACACGGCCAACACCGCGACTGAGGCGCTTGTGCCCCGCATGGCGAGCCATCTTGCCAACGACGACACCGAAGGCGCGAAGGCCACCTACACGGCAGCGACCTCGGTCTTCTCGACCATGTCGCTCTTCCTTGCAGCGTTCGCAGCCTGTAACTCCTGGCTCTTCATCCGGGTGTGGCTGGGAACGGCGGATCCGTCATCAGTGTGGGCGATGACCATTCTCTCCATCGGGTACGGGGTTGGGGTCTCGATGAGCGCTGCGCACCTCATTGCGACGGCGCAGGCGACTCCGACTCTTGCGATGCGCTACTCCGTCGTCCAAGCCGCGGTGAATGTCGCACTCAGCTTTACCGGCGCGTGGCTGGGCGGCATTGTGGGCGCAGCGCTTGGTTCGGCGCTGTCAGGTGCCATCGGCGCGCTGATACTTGGTGTCCTGGTCGAACGCCGGATCCTCAAGCAGCACAGTCCCATCGCTCTGAAGTCGATCGCGAAGGCCGCTCTCGTGGTGCTGCCCGTGGGCGTCGCCCTCGCTGCGGCCGTACGCGCTGTCGACGGTGCGGTCTCACTGAGTCGCCCAATCGGCCTTGCAGCTCTCGGCGTGGTCTTCGCGCTGCAGCTCATAAGTACAATCGCGCTCGGCTCGCGCGTCGGATTGCTGCCGGACGGCACGCTCTCCTCGCTCACGGCACGGCTGCGACGACGTCCCTAGCCCGGAGGCGAGGGCCGCGGAGCCGACTGCACAGACTCCACCCACGCCGCATAGAGCGGCAGTGAGCGAGCATCGAGGTGCGTGCCGTCGGTGGTCATGTCCTCACGGATTACGCCGTCAGTGCTGGTAACGCCGTACAGATCCAGCAGTTCGACTCCCACGCGGGCAGCCATACCACGCAGCTGTTCGTTGAAACGATCGGCTATCCATGCGCGAGTGACCGCGTCCGCGTAGTAGTCGTAGCCGTAGTAGTTGTCCTGCCGGGCGGCTCCCGGAACCGTGTGCACGACAATGCGGTACCCCTCGACGGCCAGCGCCTGGACCACTTCCGCGTAGCGAGCGACGGTGGTCTCGATGATCGATTCCATCGAGCTCACACCACCCGACTTCATGTGCGCGCGATAGACGTGGATGCGGCAGTCGATCTCGCCGAACGACAGGATGACGACGTCAGTCCGACGGTTCACCGATCGCAGTGCGCGGCGCAGACGGCCGTGGGAGCCGGTAGAGCTGTGCGGCTCACGCAGGTTGTACGCCGTCGCCGGCCCGATGTGCGTGACGACAAAGGGGCGGACACCTCCGAGCAACTGAACGTGGCTGTCGCCAATCACGTGGATAGCAGCGCTTCCGCGCGCTCTGGCGACTGCGAGATGCGCGACGTTCGCGGCCACCAGACGGGCAGCCGTGCGTGCACGCGCAGCGGCCCGCTCCACCGCCATCTTGGGGCCGATGCGCGTTACCGAGTCTCGGAACCGACCAAGAGCTGCTGCCGTGCGACCGAACACGCCCAATGACCCCTCGCCTCCCGCAGCGCGGACCGTTCATCCCGAGAATAGCGCAACGAACCCCCTGCTTCTTGCTACGGGGCACATACGGCATACTTGAGGCGCGGTGAGTGAGTGACATGCTCCACACACGAACGCCCCATATAGTGCAACGCGAAACCTCCAAGGGAGAAAGAGTGTCCGATCTGCTCAATCGGCTGCGCCGCACCGCGTCCGAGGGCCCACTCAAAGGGATACTCATGTCGGCGCCGGTCAGATCGCTTGCGTCCGCGGTGGTATCGCTACGCTTCGTCCCTGCCGCAGCCAAGGTGTCTCGGCCACTTTCCTTTCTATTCGCTGATATCAGACATCGCGGAACGGCCGCCTACGGACTCAAGGGCACCGACGTTACCATCGTGGTTCGCCACGATCAGGGCGCGCGGGAGCTCGTTCATGAGGTCTTCTCGACCGGCTGCTACGAGCCCACTCCTGAACAGCTTGCGTTGCTTCCCACCAACCCCGACATCCTCGACCTCGGAGCAAACGTGGGCGGCTTCGCAGCCTATGCGTTGACCCGCTGGCCGACAGCTCGAATCACGTGCATCGAGCCCGACCCGGACAATCTGCAGGCGCTGGAGCAGTTCACGTCGCTCAATCCGAGCGGCGACGTTCGCGTGTTGCCGGTATGCGCTTCGAACAGTGACGGGGATGTGCTCTTTGAGCGCGGTGCCGGCGAAGGCTCTCGTATCGGGGCCGCGGGCGTGCCCACTCCCGCTATCGATGTGTTTCCGCTGCTCGTGCAGTCGCAGTTCGTGAAGATGGACATCGAAGGGGCCGAGTGGGATATCCTCCAGGATCCGCGGCTGGCAGACCTGTCCGGCCTGGTGCTCGTGATGGAGTACCACCGCCGTTTCCCGTACGACCAAGACGCGGCATCCGCCGCTTGCCAACTACTCCAGGACGCAGGGTTCAGCGTTGGGAAGATCGAGCCCAACTACTGGGGACACGGCATCATGTGGGCGAGCAAACCCGCCTGACGGCGAGCTCCCGACTTCCGTCGGTCTCAGGCCCGTCCCTCATCGGCAAGCCCGTCAAGGAATGCCTGCGGGTCGTACATGGCCGGCGCGAGTGAGCGGATTCGCTCGTCATCAAACTCCCACCAGCGGCTCGCCTGAATTCGATCGCGGGTGACTTCATCGAACCGATAGCGCAGCACCTTGGCTGGTACGCCGACAACGACCGCATACGGGGGCACGTCACGCGTAACGACAGCACCCGCTCCCACAACCGCACCGTCGCCGATGACCACTCCGGGTAGCACAGTGACGTTGCTGCCGATCCACACGTCGTTGCCAATGCTCACCCGACCGCTGGGACCGTGAGTGATCGCCTCGGGGACATCATCGGAGACGATGCCGCGGGACGCAAAGAAGAGAATGGGCGACGTGGTGACGTAGTCGGTCGGGTGGCTGATGCCCGGCAGGGTCAGATTGGGGCCGAGCGACGTGAAGGCCCCGATCCTCTCGATTGCTTCCCAGGACGGCCAGATCTGTCGGAATCCGTACGTATACTTGCCGATCGGCACGCCTGTGAACCGCTGCGACACATACCTGCTCAGCGCGTCAGAAGGACCATATCCTGCAGCGCGCCGCTCGAAGATCGCCCCGAAGAACCGGGAGAGTAGCGTCCTGCGGTCCCCGGCAGCTCCGCCCCTGAACCGCCACCACATCGCGGCAATCCAAGCGTCTTGCGGACGAATCCCGAGCGTCTGCGCCAGCTCCTGCGGATCAGTACTCATTGGCCAGTCTCCAATGCGCTCTCACGTGGGTTGCCTGCTGCAGCTGCGGCCACGATCTCCAGCAGCCTGGCACGGAACACCTGCGGTGCGAACTCGTGCGCGCGTCGTACACAGTCGGTGCCTTCGATGGTAGTGGCCTCAAGCCGTTCGATCGCCGCGATCAGCGACTCGACCGTGTGAGCACCAAAATGGACGCCGGTCACGCCGTCGACGACGGTTTCAACCGCGCCACCAGCCCCATACGCCACGACCGGACGTCCGCACGCCATCGCCTCGACAGGAGTGATACCGAAGTCCTCTTCGCCGCAGAACAGCAGCGCCCTGCACCGCGCCATCCTGGTGCGGACTTCCTCATCGGACGCTCGCCCGAGGAACTCGACCGTGGGGCCCGCCATCTGTTCCAGACTCGCCCGAACCGGACCGTCCCCGACCACGATCAGCCGACGACCTGTCTGGGTACACGCCTTGACGGCAAGATCCACCCGTTTGTAGCCCGCGAGGCGGGACACCACGAGGTAGTAGTCGTCATGAACCGCCGATGGCTCGAAGTCGTCGACCGCAACCGGCGGATACACAACCACCGAATCGCGACCGTAGATGCGCTTGATTCGATCTGCGATGTTGTGCGAGTTGGCGATGAAGATGTCGACGGCGTCGTTGGTGGCGAGGTCCCACCGCCGGAGTGGACCCATCGCAATTCGCGCCGCCGCTCTCGCCATGCCGCCGACCCCTGAGTCATGCTCGACGTAGGAATCAAAATCCCACGCGAATCGCATAGGCGAGTTGCAGTAGCAGACGTGCGCCGCGCCCTGAGGGATCGGGACGCCCTTCGCAAATGAGGTGCTGCTGCTCAGTACCACGCGACACGACGGCAAGCGCAGCCGCGAGAAGGCCAGCGGATACAGTGCGAGGTATGCCTTGTGGTGGCCTCCGATGCCCGGCGCCTTGTCGAGGAAGGTGGTCCGCACATCCCGCGTGCGGAAGAAGTCAAACGTGCGTTCAGGAGAGTAGTACGAGGTGTAGATGGGGGCGTCCGGGAAGATGCCGCACATCTCCTCGACAACGCGCTCGGCGCCCCCGAACTGTCCCAGATAGTCGTGCGCAAGCACGACATCGTACTCTGGCGCTCCCCCACCGCTCATCATCCGAGACCCGCCCTACGCTCAGACGGGGGTCTCGCCAAGTCCTCGAGAACGTCCATGTACACGGCGTTGGTCTGCTCGGCCATTCGTCGCCACGAGTAGCGAGCCGCCTGCACAATCCCCGCACTCGCCATTCGTGACCTCATCTCGGGATCACCACCCAGCACCAGTACCTGCCGCGCGAGTTCCTCTGCACTCCTGGGATCGAAGAACAGTGCCGCGTCGCCCAGAATCTCGGGCAAGCACGATGCCGAGGATGCGATGACCGGAGTCCCCAGACCCATCGCCTCAAGCCCCGGAAGTCCGAATCCTTCGTTGAAGGAGGGGAAGACGAACGCGGCCGCGGCCCCGTACAGCGCGGCGAGCCGCGCATCGGAGGCATAGCCCGTCATGACGACTCGGTCTGAAACACCGATCTGCACCGCGAGGTCGACCAGCCGCTGATGAAAGACATCCCCTTTGCCGACGATGGCCAGCTTGTACTCGGGCGGCAGCAGCGGAAGCGCCCTGATGACGACTTCGAGGTTCTTGTGAACGAACGCGGTGCCCACCGTGAGCAGGAACTGAGAACCGGCGAGTCCCAGTTCATCGATTGCCGCGGTTTCCGGCTCTCCGCGCCACGAGTCCTCTTCGGGCCCGCCCTCGTACGTCACGACCACCTTGCCAGGATCGACCTTCAACGTGCTGACCAGGTCGCTCTTAGTGAACTCCGAGGGCACGAATACCCGCTGCGCGCGCGAAACGGCCCGCGACAAGACAGTGAGGTACACCGCCTGCCGCATGGCATACACCGCGGCCGAGCCGCGAATGCTCTTGAAGCGATGCATCGTCAAGTCGTGAATCGTGACAACGAACGGGCCCCGATACGCGAGCGGAACGTTGAACTGCGGGAAGTGAACCAGGTCCGGTGCCTCCCGAGCGATGTAGCCACCGAGTCGCATCTGCTCGGCAGCGGAGTACCACGCTAGCGGCACCTCACGCGCGACCGGGCGCAGGCTCTCGGGAACTCGCTCGATGTCGTCGGGCTGCACCAAGACAGCAAACTGCTGACTCCGGTCGGCGACGGCGGGTAGCTCCCGAAGTAGGTTTCGGGTGTATCGGCCGATGCCTGTGGCACTCAGCATGCGAGCATCGATGAGTATTCGCTGCTGCCGCGGGCCGCTCACGATGCGACCTCGTCGCCTTGGCGCCCGAGCGTTCCGATGATCAGGATTACGATCAGTGCGAAGAGCGGCTGGTAGAGGATGTTGCTGAGGGATGCACCGCCCATGATGACGGCCGCGCCTGCAGCAAGCAGGCCAGCACTGAGTGCCACCCGTTCATCGGACACCGCAGTATCGGAGACGGCGGAAAGGACCGCCTTGCCGGCCAACGCCCCACCGACGAGCAGACAGCCGACAACGGCCGCAGCTCCCAGGTAGCCGGTCTCGACGGCGATCTCGACGATGGAACTGTGGGCCTCCCACGGCAGGCTGAACGCGCCCGTCGCGACGAGAGCCAGACCGAAGGCGCCCGGCCCCACACCGAGCAAGGGCGAAGCCGCAAGCATCCGCGCTCCCGCCTCCCAGAGTCGGATTCGAAACGCGCCTGTAGCGTCAGAGGTCGGGTTGAGTATTCCCTGGTAGCGGACAACCGCCGAGCTGGTGAGCTCGGGAGGCACGAACGCGACCGCAAGTGCGCCCGTCGTTGCCAGCAGTATCAACAGCGCCCCGGTCCGGCTCCAAAGCCCCATCGGACGACCGCGGGAGCGGGCGTACATGGTGAGACCCACCAACACGACCATCCCGACCACGAGCGCAAGCCCGCCGCCACGCGACAGCGAGGCCACCTGGCCAACAAGCATCAGAAGCGACGACCACAGCCACACCCAGACAGGCATCCCGCCGGGCCGCCAAGCCAGGGCGATGAGGAAGGCCGCCGCCAAGACGACCGACATGTGGTTCGGATCCTCCACGCCGCCCCAAAGACGCAGGACCACCACTCCAGGTGCGTTGGCTGCTCGGGCGGTGAACCCAAGCGCCACGATCGCCGACAGACCCGATGAGATGACGAGCGCGGATGCGGCGATGCGGGCATCCTTGTAGGTGACACTGCGCGCTGCAGCGATGAACGTTGTCGCGATGACCACGATGCGTCCGACCTTGCGGATGCCAACTCCGTAGAAGCCACCGTGGATCATGCTGGCGAGCCCCACGGCCACGAGGATCAGCACAGCCACGACAGCGACGGTGGGAACGTGTCGGCGGGGTATTGGGCGCGGGCGCAACAACGCCGAGATCATGAACGCGATCAGAAAGCCATCTGCCGTCGTGATTCCTCCGCGCGATATGGGCAGAAGAACCTCCACCACGCGGAACGGGATGAGCACCGCAGCGACGGCGAGCAGCTGTCCCGGGCGAAAGACCGCAGCCAGCACGAGCAGTACCGCGACCGCGATCGACGTGACCACAATCGCCGAGCTCTGGGTCACCCAGTACCCGAGAGCTGCGGCGAGTACCCACATGGCGGGCACGACAAGTTGTCTGGAATCAAATGATTGATTCATACAGCCGCCCGATAGCAGTAACCGTATGAGACATATCGTATCCCGAGGAGCGCTCGCGCGCGGCCGCACCAAGCCGAAGCCGTAGCTGCTCATCGCTGGCGAGCAGTGCGATCGCTTTCCCTATCTCGAGCGGGGCTTCAGGTTGGACGACGATCCCGGTCCCAAGATGCTCCACGAGTTCAGGATTGCCACCGACATTCGTGACGATAGCCGGTAACCCCGCAGCCATGCCCTCCATGATTGCCAGCGGGAGGTTATCCGCACGCGACGCAAGGAGGATCACATGGGCATCAGCAAGGTGCGATGCCACATCGTCTGAGTGTCCAGCAAACGTCACAACGTCCTCGATGCCAAGGTCGCGCGCGAGCTGCTCCAACTCCGCAAGACAAGGCCCCGAGCCCACGAGCTCAAGCGTCGCGACGACGCCCATCTCGCGCGCAGCGGCGAATCCCGTCATGGCGATATCCACGCCCTTCTCCTGAGCCAAGCGAGCGACGACGACGACCCGCAAGGGCTCACCTGACACTCGCTCGGAGCGCTCCTGCGACGCAAGCGTCCCTGAACTGAGGCCAGGTGCAATTGTCACCGGCGGCTGGTTGCTCAGCTGGGGATATCGCCGCAAGAGTGCGCTCGCAGTGGCATTCGACACCGCGATCAACGCATCAGTGCGTCGAAGCCGCAGCGCGTGTCCACGCTCGTGCAGAAACCGTCTCGCTCCCCGGACATACAGGTCCGGTCTCGCCTCGCTGATGCCGTGCTCGGTGCTTACGAGCCGCATCCCATGCAGTCCGCTGGTGGCCAACCACGCGTACCAATCGCTTCTACCGAGGTGCGAATGCACGATCGCCGGCCTATGCATCTTGACCAGACGTCGTAAGGCGAGCAGGGTCTGGAGATCGAAATTGCCTACGGGATCCGGAACAGTTGCCACTTCCAGACCCTGAGCGCGCGCGGCACCTTCCAGCCAGCCACCCTCGCAGGCGACGACAGTGACATCGTACGACGCGCTCAAGGCGGCGGAGAGCGCGAGGGTGTGATGCTCCACTCCCCCCTTACCGCGAAAGACGCAGACCTGCATCACCCTAGGATGCGCCATTGCCGGCCCCCATGAGTTCAGACACGATCGTAACGATCGTGTCTCCGTCATCTGCGGAGCCCATGAGATCACGGGCAGCGGCTTCCTGGCGTACACGCGCATCGGCACGTGCTTCCGCATCGATCAGCAGCGGCAGGACCGTCGTGGCTAGACGAACAACCCCTGGGCGTAGGCACGACACGTGCTGCGTCGTAAGGCTCTCATCGCTGACAGCCTCGACCGCGACGCAGCCAACCCGCTGCGCATCGAGAAGCGCTGTTGAACCGAGCGCCACCGCCACGCCTGCATGTCTTGCGACATCCGCTGCGCTCGTTGCGGCATCAACGAACATAACGCGCTCATGTGCCCGAAGCGTGTCGTAGGCGCTCACGACCTCACTGGGATGCGGCTTGACCACCACAAGCAGGTCGTCGCAGGCATCAAGCAGCCGGACGAGCTGGCCTGCAAGATCGAAGTGCGTCGCGGACGAGAACTCCGGCCCGTGCGATTGTGTGAACGCGAGCAGAACAGGACCCGTCCATGAGGCCACCTCGACATCAACCGCGCCCGTCGAGCTCGGTTCGATCTCCATTCCGACAGGCAGGCGACTGATCGTGACGCTTGAACGGGCCGTGGGCTCCAGCGCAGTAAGTGCGGCCTGAGCGGCGCTCGACCAGGCGATGTAGCGGTCAGCAAAGAAGGGAGCGTAGAGCTCGTTCACCGTGCCGTGCTGGAGCGTCACCCAGGGGATGCCCGCAGATTCGCACTCGGCCATCAGCGCCACGCTCGACGCAAAGTACTCGGATGCCGAAACCACGCACGTTGCCGACTCAAGGACGCCGGATGCTCGCACGCGAGCGCGAAGCGCTGCGTACAGCGCACATTCCGCGGTCAGTTGGAGCCGAGCCGGAGCGTCCCAAGGCCCTCGACCGAGCGCCTCTGTGAGGGAAGTGACCCCGAGCACCCCAGTGCGAAGACCCCTGACGAAGCCCGACACGGGGTTTCCGTCACCTCGCAGATCGTCAATCGACTCGCACTCGCGACCAAGCAGTCGCACGTGTTCCCGAACCCTATCCGACGCGCACAGTACGCTCACAGTGATGTCGGCTGCCTCTAACGCCGATACAACCGACAGCGGACCGCGGGTGAAACTCGGTGTAGGCTCCTCGATAAGCACGAGCACGTGGGCACGGTTGGCGCCAGCGGATCGAACACCGGATCCCATCGCGACGGCCAGAGCGCGGCGCACGGCGCCGAGGGCTCTGCGCCAGCGCACTGCAGGCGGCAGCAGTCGCCGCTCGCGCTCCCGCAGAAACGCACTACGCAACAGCGAGCGAGCGCTCCATGCATCAGCGACCGCACCCGCCGCCGTTCTCAAGGAGCACCAGGCCTCCCGAGCGCCAAGGCCGCTGGCACCCTTCCAAACGGTCGGGGCCGGTATCGCAGGAAGACTTGAACGAGTGCACTCATCGGCCCATCCGCTGGCGTACGACCACGTGAGCCAGCGTGCGACCCAACCGTCGTAGCCACGTCTCCATCGAGAGATGCGAAAGAGGAACTCGCCCAACCTCGCAACTGCGGAGAGAGCGCCACGTGCCGGGCCCCCGCGCCACACCATGCGACGCAGTACCCCCGTAGGGGCAACTGGGCGCTGCCTGCTCGATGGCTCGACACCCAATGCCTCTAAGACGGCGCTGGTGCCATGGATCGTCGCAAAGAGCGCCATACGCGCTCCGGCCTGAAAGCCGCGATCAAGTTTGTCGGCAAACGTCGTTGCAGCGGCAAGATGCTGCAGCGGTTCCCCGTCGAGGACGCACAGGCTCACTCCGGCGCCTATGAGCCGGTATCCGAATTCGATGTCTTCCCAGCCGTACGCCGAGAAGCGCTCGTCATACCAGCCGAGTTGCTCTCCGATAGTGCGCTCTATGCTACACACAGCTCCCCATGAATTCGCGGGAGCGCTGCCATCGCCGACCGAAAGCGCTTGATCATGCGCTGAGTTTCGCTCGACGAACGCGCGCCACATCGGCGACGGCGGCGGGTCACTTACATCGATCACCCGCTGCACGGCGCCGATGCAACCCGGGGCACCATCTATCGCGCCGAGATGGTGGTCACCGAAGCCCGCCGGGACGAGGATGTCGTCGTCCACGCGCGTTACGACGCGACCCCGAGCAGCGCGGCACCCCGCATTGACGGCAGCTGTGCGACCGCCATTCGTCACAAGATTGATCACGCGGACGCGCGAGTCCGCTCTCGCCAGCGCTTCGAGGAAGTCCAGTGAGCCGTCCGTAGAGCCGTCGACGACGTAGATGAGTTCGTCGTCGTGGGCTAGGCCCTCAAGGAGTACGGGGGCGGTCTTGCGAAGACGCTCGAGCCCCTGGAAAGTAGGGGTGCAGACACTGAGGCGAACGAGACCGGACGACGAGTCGCGGTCCGCCACACTACACACGACTGGCGGCCTTCAGCGCAGCCGCGTGTGCGCGAGTCTCGGCCCATGCATCTGCGACTCGGTAGCGTCCGCGTAGAACGCGAATCGCCCACACCGGCAGTGAACTCAGAAACGCGAGTGCAGCCAAGAAGAGGGATGCAACCGAGACAACCGAGCCGTAGTGTTTGCGAACGTAGCGCGCCTGGCCCTCTGCAAGCCACTCCAGGCCCCGACTCGGTCCAGGAGTGCTGCCACCGCCGCAGTGCACCACGGTCACGCTAGGAACGGCGAGAACGGCCCATCCCGATTCGTGCATGCGCCGGCACAGATCAACCTCTTCGCAGTTCATGAAGAAGCGCTCGTCGAACATGCCCACCTGAATCAGAGCACTTCTCCTGAGCAGCATCACCGCGCCGGAGACCCAGCCCACGTCCGTGACGAGCTGCAGGTCGTCATCGTCGATGTAGCCGAGCATGCGCCGATTGAGCGGTCCAACGTAGCGAGCGGGCACGAAGAACGTCCCCGCGAGGAGCAACGGTCCGGGCATCCGAAAAGCCGCCCGGGCGCGCGAGCCATCGGGTGACTGCAAACGGCAGCCCAAGACGGCGGCCTCAGCATGATCGGCTCCCACATCCAGAAGGCGCTGGATGGCGCCTCCCTCTCGAAACTCCAGGTCGGAGTTGCAGGCAAGTATCCACGGAGCCGTGGTTACGCCGACTCCCTGATTGACCGCCGCGCCGTAACCCTTGTTCGGGGTGTTCGCCAACAACCGAACCCAGGGAAACTCACTGCGAATGAGCTCGACGGTGCCGTCGGTGGAGGCCATGTCGACGACAACGACCTCTGCGTTGACTCCGACGAGCTGGTCCGCGAGCGTTGCGAGCGTGGTCGCAATCAACTTACGCGTATTCAATGACGGGATGATGACCGCAACCACCGGAACCCCGTTGTGCGCCTCCGACGACACTGGCGTGCTGCTATCTGAGTCCGACAAGCTGCAGCACCGCCTCGCTGGCTCCCCAACCGAAGTACTGATCGAGGAAGTACAGCGCGGAGACAGCGATGACCATGACGAGCATGAACGCGAGTAGGCCCGCGAGGAAGCGTGCAGTGAACTCAGCGATGCGGCGGCCCACGCTCTTCTCAGGTTCGCTGGAGACTGAGTCACCAGCCTGAAGGTCGGGCATGTTGGTCAACGTCTTCGTACTGCGGCGGTCGCCCTGCTCGGTGTAGTAGCCACCGTACCGGTACGTCCCGTAGTACGAGTCATAGTAGTAGCCGTAGCCACCGCCGGAGCCTGGCTCCTGCAGACCCCAGACGACCACGCCGATCATGCGAGCGCCAACCTTCTCCAGCTGCTCGCGAGCCTTCTTCGCTGCCTCTCGAGTCGACGTACCGCCACGCGTCACCATCAGCACGCCGTCGGCCCATCGCGCCACCGCTGCGGGATCGGCGACCGCGAGTAGGGGCGGCGAGTCGATGATGACCCAGTCGCCCCACTCCTTGAGCGACTCAACGAGCTCGCGCATCTTCTCCGAACCCAGCAACTCCGAGGGGTTGGGCGGCATCTTGCCGCTGGTGAGGACGAGAAGACCGTCCTCGCGAGGTCGCTGAAGCGAGGCCTTCAGCGAGTTGCGGCCCATGAGCACATCCGAAAGGCCCATCATGTTCTTGATGCCGAAGAACTGCTCGGTAGTGGGACGTCTGAAGTCGCATGAGACCAACACGACCTTCTTCCCGGTCTGCGCCAGCCCTGCCGCAAGGTTCGCAGCTACGGTTGACTTGCCCTCGCCCGGCGCAGCCGACGTTACAAGCAGTGTCTTGATGTCGTGCTGGAAGTTCACGAAGTCCAACGAGTTCCGCAGAACACGGTACGACTCGGCCGAGACGGAACCGGGATGCGTGACAATCGTCAGCCGGCGCTTCTCGCCCTTCTCGAAGTGCTCGGCTGGAATGTGCCCGAGAACCGGTGCGCCGTACAGCCGCTCAGCTTCCTCGGTCGACTTGATCGTGTTGTCGAGATACTCGACGAGAAACGCCATGCCCAGGCCCAAGATGAGGCCAACGACCAGGCCGAGTGCACCGTTCCTGAGGGGCTTCGGGGCGACCTGACGGTCGTCTACGACTGCCTCAGCTACAACTCGGCCCGAGCCTGACTCAAGTTGCTCGTTGACTCTGAGCTGCTCGAGTTGTGACGCGAGCGCGGTGTAGAGGCCAGTGGCTATCGACAACTCGGCAGTGAACTGGTCGTTTCTGATGGGCTGACCGTTCTCATCCTTCTTGAGGTTCTTTATCTTGGCGCCAAGCACCAGGATCTCGGCGCGTGCTTCGTCGAGGCGGGACTGAATCTCGTCGCCGGCCGCCTTGATGCTCTCTCGCTTGGTCGAACGAGACCAGTCGACATACGCATCTGCCAGCGCGTTCGCGGTCTCGGCCGCCCGTTTCGGATCGGTGTCGGTAACGACGATGGTGATGATGTTCGTCTGGCCGACAACGCTTACCTTGACCCGAGACAGCAGGCTGCCCGGGTCGGTCTTGAGGTTGAGCTTGCGAATGGCGCTCTCCGCGAGCGGACGCATTCGCATGAGTTGCACTTGGGTCTGGAGGCTGCGTTCGAAGTTCGACGAATCTGAGAGCAGCGTCCCGAGGAGCGCTGCACCGGTGTCCTTCTCAGAAATGAGGACTTTCGCCGATCCCTCGTACGTGGGCGGCTGCAGCATGGAGAGCACAACCGCAACAAGGGTGGAGATGACGATCGCCTGAATCACTATCCACTTGCGCGCCCGAAGCACGTTCAGGTAATCGCGAAGATCCACAAGCGCCCCTTACTCGTGAGTCACGTATGTGTGCGGATCACTTCTCGACCATGCGGAACGACGCAAGAAAGATGTAGTCCGAGTCGTCGACGGTCTTCTCGATGAGCGCAGCCTCGGCATCCAGAGGGTCGACCTTCTTGCCCGTCGCCTTAGACGGGACCGTCGTCGTTCCCGAGCCTTCAAGCGGATCACCAAACTCCATGCGAGAGTATTTCTTACCCAGCAGCGCGCGCACGACTTCCTGATTCGCCCGCTGTTCGGCAAGCATCGTGTTCATGACCCCGACATCGAAGACCTCAATGCCCGACTCACGAATGACCTTCTTGTCGTGCTGCTTGCCTTCTTCGATGGTGCCGCGCTGAACGGTCTTGGCCGACCCGTACACACTCTGATCACTCAGTCCGGTGACTGACATGATGTACCAGTTGTCCCCGCGATAGACCATCTGCATGACGCCAGGGGCCGAGGTGCCGTCACTGAAGAACGCCTTCATGAACACCGCACCGGCCGTCTTTCGCTTGTTGAGCTCAACCGAAGTCACCTTGATCAGGGTCAAATCGCCATCGGCAAGCTTGCGCAGGTTCGCTTGGGACTGAATCTGCTCCACGTACATACGCTTGGCCAAATCCTCTGACACGCCAGGGGGGAGGTTGAGTTCGCCCGAAGCCTCAACAGGGTCGGTGGTTTCGCTCGAGGCAGGGTCCGGGGTGGACGAGGTGGTGGTCGCGCCTGCGCGGCCTGCGGGTGGCGCTGCGCCCAGACCGATGAGATTCAACGCTTCCTGGGGGCCCCCAAGGTACAGGACAGCTCCGGCAAAGATGCCGCAGGCCAAGAGCAACAACAGGAGGACCGGGAGCAGGCCCTTCGACTTCTTCTTGCCCGATTCAGGTCCGCCCGTCTGCGGCCATTCGGCGCCTGACACCAGACCCTTCCCCCCTAGTACTCGAAATGCCGATACAACCACTCAGAACACGCAAAATTCGCACGTCATTCTCTCGTGCGTCGCAGCGACCCGATGATACCACTTTCCCCTATTTCACCTGCGATATCACGCTCTGTGGCAACTGAACACTCATCCACGTTGCGAGCAATGGCGTCTTCATATTGCTCTGCACTGACGAGACCTCGACCTTGGCATCCGCGACGGCCGCCGCGATACCAAGAATGGCGACACGACGAAGCTGCTCCGCCTGCGCCGCATCGAGGTAGCCCAATCCACGGACGACTGTGCGCAACTCCGTGCCGCTCAGCGTCTGCTCTCCCGAACGTACGGTAGCCAGGTTCGACCCGTCGAACACGCTCATTCGCGTCGGAACCGTCATTCTCAGCCCCCCGACCCTGTCGACCGCCTCGACCCACAGACGCTCGGGGACGGTCACGTACTGGCCGACATCGCCCTTGCCGGCATCGCTCATGGCATCGGCCACCGCGTTGCCTCCGCCGAAGACGAATGCATCGCCGAGTCGCTCGTAGGTGGTGCCCGGAACAGTGACGGATGTGTCGGGCGAGATGGCGGTCACGCCGCTGGCGTCCACCAAGCCGATCAACCCGGCTACCGTAGCGCCGTCCTCAGCACGGGACTCCAGAACCACAACCACCGGAGAATCTGGATCTCCCGAGTTCGCCTTCTCGCCGGCGATGTTCATGTACCCGATGCCGGCGATCAAGCCGACAACGAGGAGTGCCACCAAGGCACCTACCAGCACCGACCTTAGCATCAGCGGGCTCCATTCAAGTACGTCTGCACCCCATCGGCCATACCCTGCGCCAGTCGATCCTGATACCGAGGACTGGCGAGTAGCCGGTCCTCGACAGGATTCGAGAGATAGCCGACCTCTACGAGCACCACCGGGACGTCGGACCAATTGAACGCGGCCATCCCCGTACCCTTGTGTACACCGGCGTCCTGGGCGCCGGTGGCTGAGCACGCCGCCCTTTGCAGCACACGCGCAGCGGTTCGGCTCTCTGGAGCGATCCTTCGAGTCCAGCCGTTGTCCTTAGGATACGTCGTCCGTATACCCGAATCATCACTGTTCAGTGACGCGGCACAGTAGACCCGCAAGAACAGATCGGCCTGCACCTTGTTGGCCATGCGCGCACGCTCGGCGTTGGAGAGCGATACGTCGTTTGTCTGGCGTGAGAGCACCACGCGCACGCCGGCCTGCTCGAGCCGCCGCTTGAGGTTGGCAGATACCTGCAAGGCGACCTCGTACTCCGGGACGCCGGTGGCGACACCGGTTGATCCACCCGATGCCCGCGGCTTCTCCTTGTGAGAGCCAGGACCAATCGGCTCGAGGCGCGCATCGGCATGTCCTTGATGCCCCGGATCGATAAACACCGTGAATTTGGGACCACCTTTCGCGGACCCTGACACAGCCCTGGGTACCGAAACCCCGGCTAGCGGCGGCGCCGACATCGTCACGGTCGTATCGGCCGTGACGACCGATGACCCTTGGGGGGATTGTGCGGAGATCGTTCTGCTCGACTCGCTCGTCACAGTGGCCCCGGCTGACTGGAGTTCGCAGTGCAAACCCGCAGCCTCGAGCACGGCAGTCGCTTCCTGCGCAGGCATACCCAGAAGAGACGGGACCTCGATCATCCCGGCGCCAGGAACACTCGCAGAAATTGGCTGGACGGAGGCGATGTCCGCGGTACGAACGGCGCCCGAGTCGATCCCCACAACACGACCGGCAAGCGAACCGAGGGCGTAGGAACCAAGCACAAAACCCACGCCGGTCGCGACCACCACGGCAAGCAGAAGCGCGACAGACCGCCAGCGCGCGGGACTCTTCCGAGACGTGCGCCGCGAGTCGCGAACGGGACTGGCGTCCGACCTCCCGCCCATGAGTTCCTTTCTGGTGGGCCCGGTAGGATTCGAACCTACAACCAAGGGATTATGAGTCCCCTGCTCCGCCATTGAGCTACGGGCCCCGAGGTCACTTCCGGGGTTGCGCCGTACGATTCTAACCCATACGGCGCCGTCGCTAGACCTACTCCTGCTGAGAGGCCGGCAACTCCCCAAAGAGCGTGTTGCATTGAATCGGCACCGTTCGTATACTTCTGTCTCGCGCCGCACGCCGGGCGCACGATATTCCTCGGTAGCTCAATGGTAGAGCATTCGGCTGTTAACCGAAGGGTTGTAGGTTCGAGTCCTACCCGGGGAGCCAGAAGACACAGAAGGCCCCGCAGCGATGCGGGGCCTTCTTTGCGTCTGAATGTGGGTCTATCCAGCTACTCCAAGTAGTCCTTCAGCTTGCTCGAACGGCTTGGGTGGCGCAGCTTGCACAGTGTCTTGCTCTCGATCTGGCGGATGCGCTCACGTGTGACCCCGAACTCTCGTCCGACCTCTTCCAGCGTTCGCGGATGGCCATCGACCAAGCCAAAGCGCAATTCGATGACCTTGCGCTCGCGCTCGGCAAGTCCGTCGAGAACCTTCGACAACTGCTCTTGGAGCATGGAGAAACTCGCAGCATCCGGGGGAACCACGGCCTCACCGTCTTCGATGAAGTCACCGAGTTGACTGTCCTCTTCTTCGCCGATAGGCGTCTCAAGGCTGACCGGCTCCTGGCTGATCTTGAGAATCTCGCGGACACGATCAGCCGTCATCTCCATCTGCTCGCCGATTTCCTCGGGGGTAGGTTCACGCCCGAGCTCCTGAAGCAGACCACGCTGAACACGGATCAACTTGTTGATCGTCTCCACCATGTGCACGGGGATGCGGATGGTGCGTGCCTGGTCGGCGATGGCACGGGTGATGGCCTGCCGAATCCACCAGGTGGCGTACGTCGAGAACTTGAAACCCTTGGTGTAGTCGAACTTCTCGACGGCACGAATGAGCCCCAAGTTGCCTTCTTGGATGAGGTCCAGGAAGAGCATCCCGCGACCCACATAGCGCTTGGCGATGGAGACGACGAGACGCAGGTTCGCTTCAACGAGCTGCATCTTCGCGTCGAGCCCAACCTGCTCGATACGGGACAGACGACGCTTGTCAGCGCGCTCCAGAGTCTGACCGGCCTCGAAGGCATCCTCGAGCTTCTTGGCGGCATCGAGACCCGCATCGATCTTCATTGCGAGGTCGATCTCCTGTGCCGCCGTCAGCAGGGGCACCTTGCCGATCTCCTTCAAGTACATCCTCACCGGGTCACCGGTCAACGGCGCAACGGCGTTGAGGTTCTCCCGCTTCTTGGCCTTCTTCTTCGTGCTCTTGGCGGGGGCGACCTTTGGCGGCAACGGAATGTCTACTGCCTCAGCTTCAAGTTCGAGGTCCTCGGGCTCTGCGCCGCCTACATCGACGTCCTTGACACCATCAGTACCCACGACCGCGAGCACGGCGGAGTCATCGACAAGATCCTCGACGATGTCGATGCCGCCCTGCCGGAAGTGATTGTAGATGTGCTCGAACTGCTGGTCTGACAGATCGACGTCAGACAGCGCGCCCTGGATCTCCTCATCGGTGAGGTTCCCCTTGGAGCGACCCATGGTCAGCAGCGTCTTAACCTGTGACAGCTCCAGCTCGGGCAACAGCTTCGAGGGCGCAGACGACTTAGCCGACGAGGCCTTGGCCCGCTTGGGCGCAACCGGAACGACCACAGGCACAACCGCAGCGGGCTTGTCCGCCCCCTTCTTCGGCTTGGGAGCCGGCTTGGCGACGCTCTTCTTCGCGTCAGCCGCAGCTGCCTGAGCCTTGGGCTTCGCCTTGGTGACCGCCGGCGTCGCCTTCGTGGGCTTCGTGGCCTTGGGCTTCGGCGCCGCCGGAACCGTTGCCGCTGCGGCCTTTGCGGCAGCGGACTTCTCCGAGGATGCCGCCTTGGCCTTGGGGGCAGACTTCGCCACAGGGACCGCCTTCTTGGTCGCGGGCTCGTCAGCGCCCTTGGGCTTCGCGGCCGCCTTCGCAGCAGCCTGGTTCTTCTTGACCGCGGACGTAGCCGTAGAGGCCGCCGCTTCCTTCTTCGTTACCTTCTTGGGCTTATCCGCCACGCTTGCTCTTCCCTCTCGTAGCCGTCAGATCAACGCGCGCCGCTGCGTAAGACAGCGAGCTGGCGCTGGAGTACCGAGACTTTCCTGAATACTTCGTCATACTCGTTCGTGTCCTTGAGCGAGCGGTTCTGATTCAACCACGCACTCTCTACACGTATACGCCGCTCGAGCGCCATCTCCTTGAGAGTGCGCACCACATCGGCCTCGACCTGGTCGTAATCCCCTTCACCCAACCCGTCGAGCTCCGCACCCGCGAGGGCCTCTGCCGAGCCAGGAACCCGCAAACCGAGTTCCCCGACTACGTCGGCGGGACTCATCTCGGGCCCGACCTGTGCGATGACCTCAGCCATAGCTCGATGCCGCTCATCGGTCAGCAGGTCCTCGTCAAGCAAGTATCGTGCCCTCGACCGCAGCCGACCGCTCCGAACGTACAGGTCGATGAGGTCACGCTCGGCGCGAAGCTGCCTCGCATCCCCCGGCTGAAGCACCGGAGGCTTGGTGCCCGGATGTGACTCCTCGTGGGTAGTGGCTTCAGAACCAGGACCGCTCCGCACTGCGGATATTGCCCGTTTGGCGGTCTCGAAATCGACAAACAGACGATCCGCTATGTAGTTGGCGTAGTCGTCAGCGAGAATCGAACCCTTGACCGGGGCAAGCACCTCGGCGGCCTCCTGTAGCGCGCGGACGCGCTCCTCGGGACGGTCCAAGTCCCATCGCTCGAGACGTCTGTCTATCGAGAAGCGCAGAAGCGGCACCGAGCTGGCAACCACCGCATTGAGACCCTCGGCTCCATGGGTGGAGACGTAGTCCGCCGGGTCCAGGCCATCCGGAATCACGGCGACCTCGAGTTCGACACGTCCCTTGCCCGCCTCAGGCGTCGCGCTGCGATCGATGAACTCTGCCGCGCGGTCCGCCGCACGAAGGCCTGCAGCATCCCCGTCGAACAGATACACGACGCGCTTCGCGAAACGGGAGAGTAACTTCACATGCTCACGCGTGAGCGCCGTACCGAGCGTCGCGACCGCATTGGTGATACCGGCTTCATGCAGGGCGATGACGTCCGTGTAGCCCTCCACGACCAAGGCGATACCCGTCGATGTGATGGTCGCCTTCGCGACGTCGATCGCGTACATATTTGCTGACTTGTGAAAGATGGGGGTGTCCTGTGTGTTGAGATACTTTGGCTCCTTGGGCTCGATGACCCTGCCGCCAAACCCTATCGACCGCCCCTGCAGGTCGTGAATCGGAAACATGATGCGCTCGTAGAACCGATCGCGAACCTGTCCACCATCACTGGCGAGACCAAGGTTCGCCGAGACGATCTCATCGGATGTGTAGCCCGCATCGGCGAGGTGCCGAACGAGAACTCCGCGTCCCGGTGCGTACCCGAGACTCCAGCGCTTCGCAACGGTGCTCCCGAAGCCCCGCTTGCTCAGGTACTCGCGCGCCTTCGCCGCTCCGGCCTCCGCTGACTTGGTGAGGTAGTCATGGTAGAAGGCCGCTGCAGCCTCGCTGGCCGCCATGAGCCGCTCCTTGTGCCCCCGAGGAACTCCACCCGCCTCCTCGGTTATCTCGATCCTGGCGCGATCCGCGAGCACCCGAACGGCATCCCCGAACTCAACGTTCTCTGTTCGCATCAGGAAGCCGTACGCGTCACCGCCGAGTCCGCAACCGAAGCAGTGCCACAACTGAGTCGCCGGATCGACCTTGAACGACGGGGTCTTCTCGGCGTGAAAGGGGCAGCAACCCCACTGCAAACGGCCCTTCTGCTTGAGGACCACCCGCTCCGAGACGAGGGACACCAGGTCCGTCGCATCGCGAACGCGCCGTATATCGTCGTCTGAAATACGGCCCATGAGTCCCTCCCTCCGATTGCTGCCTGCCCCGTCAATGACTACGACACCGCGCCGTTCACGCCGCGGTGTCGGACGATTCTACCCCATGCCCACAAACCAGAAACGACGCGTTTTTTAGCCGAGGTCTGCCGGGATCCCTCAGAGAAGCCACTTCTGGGGGACGAAGATCCGCTCGAACTCGCGGATCGCATACCTGTCGGTCATCCCGGCTACGTAGTCGACCACTGACTGGACGTGCTGAGAGGGCTCAGAGGGCCTCTCTTCGACCGGCATGTTGTCCACGCGAGCCAGATAATGACTGACGAGTTGCTTGACCACCGCGTTCGCTTTGGGCTCCTCTGCCTTCGCTCGCTCGGAGAAGTAGACATTCTCGAAGAGAAACGCGCGCAGCTCCATCATCGCCGCCCATACCGGCTCCGACATTCGGATGTCACTCAGATCCGATGACGCGGCGATCATGTCCTTGACCATGGTGGTGATTCGCGCGCCCTGCTGCAGTCCGAGGGTCTCGAGCGGACCCGTCGGCAGTTGGGCCTCGTCGAGCACGCCTGCCCGAACGGCATCGTCGACATCGTGGTTCACGTACGCTATTCGATCGGCGATTCGAACGATGCGCCCTTCGAGCGTGCGCGGCATGTGCGAACCGGTATGCCCGACGATGCCGTCACGCACCTCGTCGGTGAGGTTGAGCCCCTTACCCTCGTACTCGAGATGCTCCACGATTCTCAGGGACTGGAGATTGTGGTGATAGCTGGCAGGCAGCGTGCGCTCTCGCGCGTTGAGCTCCGAGAGAACCTCGTTGAGCGCCTCTTCGCCGGTGTGTCCGAACGGCGTGTGCCCGAGGTCATGGCCCAGCGCGATCGCCTCGGTGAGATCCTCATTCAGGCGCAACGCACGCGCGATCGAACGCGATATCTGCGAGACCTCAAGCGTGTGCGTGAGTCGAGTGCGATAGTGGTCGCCCTCAGGCGCCAGAAATACCTGTGTCTTGTGTGAGAGCCTGCGAAACGCCTTGCAGTGGAGGATCCGGTCGCGGTCACGCTGAAAGTCGGTGCGATACGCATCCGGCTCGATGGACTTGACGCGTCCGGCGGTCTCATCGGCGAAGGTCGCATGCGGTGAGAGGCGTGCGTGCTCCTCGGACTCGATATCGGTCCTCGTGCTCACTCCCCCTGTATGCATGCGCCGGTCGCTCCTCTCCTCGCTCGCTTGAGCCTATACCACGGCAACGACAACCACGGCAGCTGCTACGCCGGCGATGCCCCCAGCTATCCAGTCAGGCCGCCATCCCATCCCCCGGGCTGCCGCGATGCCCCCCGCGGATCCGATGGCCGCGCCGGGAATCGCGGGGACGAGCAGATTGAACGCAACCGCGCCTAAAACGTCGCCGAGCGCCGTGCCTGGTTCGCGCATCGCGATGGCAAGTCCACCCACCGCAATCACCGCAAGCGCGACGCACGCACCGAGCAGCCACGGCTCCCAGAAGGGGCGCGCGTTACGAGACCGACCCTGAATGATCGGCGATCCGGGTGCCTGCCACAGTCTCGTGCCCTTCACGCGCTCCCCCTTCGGAAGCGAAAGAGCCCAGCCGCACAAGCGACCGGGCTCCTGTAAGCGCTACCGATTATCGGAAGCGGTGGCTTCTGCAGCAAGTGCTGCCTGCGCTGCCGCCAATCGAGCGAGCGGAACGCGGTACGGCGAACACGACACGTAGTCCAACCCGATCTCAAAGAAGATGTGGACTGAGTCCGGGTCGCCTCCGTGCTCTCCGCATACGCCCAGCTTGATGCTCGGCTTGGCCTGACGTCCGAGGTCACAGCCGATCTTGACCATCTTGGCCACGCCGGGGTCCACCGTCTCAAACGGATTGCGCGACAGGATCTTGCGATCCAGATACTTCGGCAGGAACTTCGACTCGATGTCATCACGCGAGAAGCCGAAGGTCGTCTGAGTCAGGTCGTTGGTACCGAAACTGAAGAAGTCGGCGATAGCGCCAATCTCATCGGCGGTGACTGCCGCACGCGGCAGCTCGATCATCGTACCGATGGGGATGTTCAGCTTCACGCCCTTGGCCGCTTCGATGCCCGCGATGACCGCCTCAGACTCAGCCCGCAGCGTCTCGAGTTCGGTGACGACGGAGACAAGGGGAATCATGATCTCAGGCTTCGGGTCGAGACCGCGGGCCATAAGCTGGGCCGTGGCCTCGGCGATCGCACGGACCTGCATCGCGTATATCTCGGGATGCATGATGCCGAGGCGGCAGCCGCGCAGACCCAGCATCGGGTTGGCCTCCGCCATCGAGTCTATCTGCGCGAGAAGACGACGCTTCGCCGCGAGATCCGCCGTCGACGCCCCGGCGAACTCCGCCTTCACGATCTCGATCTCGAGCTCGCGTGGGCTATCGAGGAACTCGTGCAGCGGCGGATCCAGAAGTCGGATCGTGACGGGGAATCCGTCCATGGCCTCGAGGATGCCGAGGTAGTCGCCGACCTGGACATCAAGCAGCTTCGCCAGCTCGGCGTCGCGGTCCTCCTGGTGATCGGCGAGGATGTAGTTCTGGATGATCATCTTGCGCTCGCCGAGGAACATGTGCTCGGTACGGCACAGGCCGATACCGCTTGCGCCGAACTTGCGGCCAAGTGCCGCGTCATCAGGGGTGTCTGCGTTGGCACGAACGCCCATCGTCCGGAACTCGTCGGCCCATGAGAGCACCTTGTCGAAGTCGCCGGTCACCTCTGGCTCAACGAGGGATACGGAACCGACCACCACTACGCCGGTGGTCCCATCGATGGAGATGATGTCGCCTTCATGCAGCTCGACATCGCCGACGCGGGCCACCTTGTTCTCGGCATCGATCTTGAGGTTGTCGACCCCGCAGACGCAGGGCTTACCCATGCCACGAGCGACGACCGCCGCATGACTGGTCTTGCCCCCATGCGACGTCAGGATTCCTTGAGCCGCGTACATACCCGACAGGTCGTCAGGGTTCGTCTCCCATCGCACCAGAACCGTCTTGCGACCGGCCTCCTTGGCCTCAACCGCATCAGCCGAGGTGAAGACGACCTCACCGACCGCTGCACCAGGGCTCGCATTGAGACCCTTGGCGAGCACTTCGTAGCTGGCCTTGGGGTCAAACTGCGGGTGCAGCAGTTGATCGAGCTGGTTGGGGTCGACGCGCAGTACAGCTTCCTTCTGGTCGATCATGCCCTCGTCGACCATGTCGATCGCAATGCGGAGCGCCGCCCGCGCGGTGCGCTTGCCGATACGGGTCTGCAGCATCCACAGCGTGCCCTGCTCGATGGTGAACTCGATATCGCACATGTCTCGGTACGACGTCTCCAGCTTTGCGAAGACCTCGTCGAGCTCGGCACCAGCAGCCTCGAGTCCCGGCACCTTCTTGAGCTCTGAGATGGGCTCGGTCAGGCGAATACCTGCGACGACATCTTCCCCTTGAGCGTTGGTCAGGAAGTCGCCGTAGTACTCCTTGGTGCCGTCCGCCGGATTCCGAGTGAAGCCGACGCCGGTCGCCGAAGTATCGCCCTTGTTGCCGAATACCATGGTCTGCACATTGACGGCCGTGCCGAGGTCGTCTGCGATCTTCTCCATCTTGCGGTACAGGACCGCGCGCTCGTTCATCCAGCTGGCGAAGACCGCTTCGATCGCGAGGCGCAGCTGCAGCGTCACATCCTGCGGGAAGATGACCCGACCGTCCGCGCCCACAAGTTGCGGGTATGCGGCTGGGTCGAGGTCACCGACGATGACCTTGAAGGTGTCCACGAGCGTCTTGAGGTCGTCGGTCGACAGGTCGGTATCGTCCTTGACGCCACGAGCGAGCTTCATCTCGTTGATGGCGTTCTCGAACTTGTCGCCGTCGATGTCCAAGACGACCTTGGAGAACATCTGGATGAAGCGGCGATAGCTGTCCCACGCGAAACGCTCATTGCCGGTCTGTCCGATGAGCCCGACGATCGAGGTGTCGTTCAACCCAAGGTTGAGCACGGTATCCATCATCCCGGGCATTGAGAACGGCGAACCCGATCGAACCGAGACGAGCAGCGGGTCGTTATCGTTTCCGAGCCGCTTGCCCATCTTGGCCTCAAGCGCCTCGATGTGCTCGGCGATCTCCTCGGCAAGACCCTCCGGGTACTGACCCTGCAGATCCTCCACGGTAATGCGCTTGGCCGCGAAGTCGTTGAGCTGCTCCACCCCGTAGTAGTCGACGCAGGCTTGGCACGTGATGGTGAACCCGGGCGGAACGGGAAGCCCCATGTTTGCCATCTCAGCGAGGTTCGCACCCTTGCCGCCGAGGATGAACTTCATTGACTTGTTGCCCTCGGTATTTCCCCCACCGAAAGCGTAGACGCGCTTGGAATCCGACAATGCCATCTCCTTCAGAACCGGGTTCACAAACTGTGCTGCATGATACCGCACGCGTGGTCTTCGTCCACGCGTGAAACAACGCTATTCGTCAGTCCTGAGTCGTCAGTTGCCCACGCAGGTATCGGATGATCTCCTGCGCGGTCTCCTCGACCGCACGGTTATCAGTCCTGACGACGAGACAGCCGACGCGACGCATGACAGCTCGTGCCTCCTCGAGGTCGGCTTCGATGTCGGGACGATCCGCGTAATGCGCAACATAGGTCCCGAGTTCGGCCATGCGCTTGGAGCGCACCTCGGCAAGCACTTCGGCACTGCTGATCAGTCCGAACACCTTGCGCGGGTCGACCTCGAAGAGCTCCTCGGGCGGCTCGGTTCCGCGAACCAGCGGGATGTTTGCGGCGTAGAACCCCTTCGAAGCGAGGTAGATGGAGAGCGGCGTCTTGCTCGTGCGCGACACGCCAACCAAAACGACGTCTGCGTCCTTGAGTCCTTCGGGGTTACGGCCGTCATCGTGCTTGATGGCGAACTCCATGGCCTCAATGCGGTCGAAGTACGCCTCATCGGGCTGACGCATGGCTCCCGAGACACCCCGAGGAACCATGTCCGCGACGTTGGACAGCAGGTCAACTGCAGGGCCTAGGATGTCGACCCCGCGCACCTTTCCAGCGGCTACGAGCGAGAGCATTTCGGCGCGAAGATCGGCCTTGCCCAACGTGAAGAAGAAGATGCAGCTGCGTCCACAATGCGAGCCGACCAGGTCGCTCAGCTCGCTTGCGCTGGACACCTTGGGCAGCCGCTCCACACGAAACGTCCCTCTTGGGAACTGCGCAACTGCCGCGCGTGCGACAGCATCCGCCGTTTCGCCAAGCGAGTCGGAGAGAATGTGGACCGTGAGCGGACCAGTCATCGTGAGCCCAGCTAACTCGAGAGGGCGCCGAAGTCGCCGAAGCGACCGAAGAGCGCCACGAAACGGTTGAGGAGTCGAAGCCGGTTTTCGCGGATCGCGTCGTCGGGATCCATGACGAGCACGGTCTCGAAGAACGCGTCGATAGGGGCCCGAAGCCCGGCGTAGCTCTCGAGAAGGGCACCATACGCACCGGCAGCAAGATACTCATCGGCCGACGCACCGGCGGCATCGAGAGCGTCCGCCAGTTGGAGCTCCTCCGCACCCATGAGTGCTCGGTCCGCATCGCCCTGAAGGTCCGGACGCGAAAGGTTGCGCGCACGGGTGAATGCGGTCGATAGATCCTCCATATCGTTGCTCGCCGCGCGAAACGCAGTGAGTGCCTCGCACCGCGCAAGCGCATCCCACGGTTCGACCGCCGCGGAAGCCAGGACCGCGGCGACGGTGTCGTATGCGTGCCCGCGGTCTCGCAAGATGTTCTCGAGTCGTGCCGCGAAGAACTCGCGGATCGCTTGTCCGACCGCATCCCGGTCGAACTCCAGCACGCCGTCGTACCCGGCCAGCGCGGCAGAGATCAGTTCATCGAGGCGAGCGTGCGTGCCTCCAAGAAGTATCTGCAGGATGCCGATGGCGCTGCGACGCAGAGCGTAGGGGTCTGCAGAGCCCGTGGGCGCCATTCCCACGGCGAAAATCCCGGCAATGGTGTCGAGCTTGTCGGCGACCGCCACGATACTGCCCGCAACCGTGGACGGCACGTCATCACCGGCGAAACGCGGACG
The DNA here is from genome assembly GCA_013334745.1 of Coriobacteriia bacterium. NCBI lineage: Bacteria > Bacillati > Actinomycetota > Coriobacteriia > Coriobacteriia bacterium. The sequence goes on along the minus strand of JAAXWY010000001.1, from coordinate 23,828 downwards.
GTAGTGCTCGACGATGGCCTGGGCTACCCCCGGCTCCTCGCCCGACGCCACGGCGTAGTAGCTTCCCATAACGCCCTGCAGGTCCGTGAACTCCACGACCGCACTCGTGACGAGGTCAGCCTTGCACAAGTGCGCGGCTCTGATAGCGAAGGACGCCTGATCGGCCGGTGCGCCCACGAGCTGCGCGATCGCCTCAGATAGGCTCCCGACTCGACGAACCTTATCTCCCAGACTGCCCAGCTTGTCCTGGAACACGATAGAGTCCAGACGTGACACGTAGGCTTCCAGCGGCCGGGCGAGATCCTCGCGGTAGAAGAACGCCGCATCGGACAGACGGGCACGGATTACGCGCTGATGGCCTGCGACGATAGCCTCCGAGCGCGCAGGGTCACCGTTGTGCGCCACGATGAAGCGGTTCGTGAGGCAGCCGTCAGCCGACTCGACCGGGAAGTAGCGCTGGTGGCTTCCCATGGCGTTCTCGAGGATCTCTCGCGGAACGTCGAGGAACGCTTCATCAAACGTCCCGACTGCGACCGTCGGCCACTCCACGAGATTCACGACCTCAGCGAACGTCTTCTCGGGAACGACAGCGTGCGCTCCGAGTTGTGCGGCTGCAGCCTCGATGCCTTCTCGCAGCAGCCCGGCACGCGCGCCGTGATCTGCGGTCACGTTGGAACCGATCAGTACCGACTCGAGGTCGGCAGCCGTCTGAACCTCGAGCGGACCGGGCGCGAGGAAGCGATGCCCAAATGTGATCCGGGCGGCCTCCAGACCGGCGAATCGCACGGGAACAACCTCGTCGCCGAAGAGCGCCAGCAACCAGCGAACCGGCCGTGAGAAGCGGGCGTCACCGCTGCCCCATCTCTGGGACTTCGGCCAGTCGATGTTCGCCGCCAAGCCGGCGAGCAGGTCGGGAAGCACGGCGGAGGCGTCCGTGCCGGTCTCCTCGACGGTTGCCCAGACGTAGGCACCGTTCGAGTCCTCGATGACCTGCAGCGACTCGACGGCAACGCCCTTGCCACGAGCGAATCCCATGGCTGCGGGGGTTGGCGAACCGTCCTCGCCGAAAGCGGCCTTTGCCGCGGGCCCCTTGTGGTTGTGCACCGCGTCAGCCTGACGTTCGGCCAGACCGCTGACCGCGACGATCAGCCGTCGCGGAGAGCCGAGAACTCGCACGGAGTCATACTCGAGTCGCGCGCCATCAAGGGCCTTGGGCACTGCAACACCAAGCTGCTCGATCGCTCCGTACAGAGGCTTGGACGGCAGCTCCTCAGTGCCGATCTCAAACACGAGGTCGCGTGTCATCACTCATCACCGCCTTCTGCGATGTCTGCCTCTTCGGCGGCATCGACGTCCTCGGGCGGAAGTACGAGCTGCAGATACGCGGCACAGCACGCTTTCGCGAGCGCTCGCACTCGCAGGATGTAGCCCTGACGCTCCGTGACGCTGATGGCGCCACGAGCATCGAGAAGGTTGAACGCGTGGGAGCACTTGAGTACGTAGTCGTACGCCGGGAGCACGTACCCTGCCTCAAGCGTACGCTGGCATTCGGTCTCAAACGTCGTGAACAGCCCGAGCAACATGTCGACGTCGGCCACCTCGAAGTTGTACGCCGAGTACTGCTGTTCGTTTCTCAGGAACACGTCGCCGTAGGTGAAGGTGTGGCCGTCGGGCCCGACACTCCATATGAGGTCGTAGACGCTGTCGACTCCCTGGATGTACATGGCGAGGCGCTCGAGCCCATAGGTGATCTCGGCAGGAACCGGTCGACACTCAAAGCCGCCCACCTGCTGGAAGTAGGTGAACTGGGTGCACTCCATCCCGTTGAGCCAGACCTCCCAGCCCAGTCCCCAGGCACCGAGGGTAGGTGACTCCCAGTCGTCCTCGACGAGACGCAAGTCGTGCTCGGCGGGATCGATTCCGATGGCACGCAGCGAGTCGAAGTAGAGGTCGAGCACGTTATCGGGGCTCGGCTTGAGGATGACCTGATACTGGTAGTAGTGCTGCAGACGGTTTGGGTTCTCACCGTAGCGGCCGTCGGTGGGACGCCGAGACGGCTGCACGTACGCGGTGCGCCACGTGTCGGGGCCCAACGCGCGCAACGTGGTCGCCGGATGGAACGTCCCGGCGCCAACTTCACTGTCGTACGGCTGCAGTACGACACATCCCTGGTCTGCCCAGTAGCGCGAGAGAGCGAGAATGATGTCTTGGAAGGTCATGCCCTGCATCGGGACCCTTTCTGGCGGGCTGCTGACGACAACGCGCGCTTGCGCGCGCGTGAGGTCGCATCAGTATAGCGAAGCGCCAGCGTCCCGTGGGTGTGCCGGATCGCTATCCCGCGGTGTCCTGTCCTGCGAAGAAGTCGAGCGCCTTGAGCCGAGCCGGCACATGGAACACGACAAACGATCGAACGAGCGCAAAGCAGTCTCGAACAGCTGCCGGCGGCATGTGCAACTCCGGGACTTCGGCCATCCGAGCGCTCAACAGAACCTGAAGCCACGCCCGTCCCTCGGGCGTGAAGGTGAGAGAAGCCGCATCCAGGTCGCCGCACTCGGTGCACAGGGCGCCGCCGTGGCTCACCGAGAATGCCGCACTCTCGCCCGTCTCCGAGGCGCACGCCGCACACGACTCAAGCTGCGGGCGATAGCCGTGCATGGCCATAGCCTTGATGAGGAACGCGACGACCAGCTCGGGCAGCGCCGTGACCGGTGCGGTCTCCATCACATCGAGGGTGGTCGTGGCCAGCGCAAACAGCCGACCCTCTTCCTGGCCCTCGACCGCGATCTTGTCGAGCAGGTCCACCACGACCGAGCCGGCCGCCGAGCGATCGAAGTCCTCGCGCATCCCCGAGTGCGACTCGACCGTTCGCGCCTCCGAGATGACCTCAAGTGAGCGTCCGGTGTGCAGGAGCAGGTCGCAAACGGCAAACGGCTCCAGGCGCGCACCGAAGCGACCGCCTGGCTTGCGCAGACCCTTCGCGACCGCACGGACCTGGCGCCCGTCATCGGCCAGCAACGTCAGGATCGTGTCGGTCTCCCCGAGCTTCGTCTTGCGCAGTACCAGTGCGCGTAGTGGATACGATGGCATCGCTATAGTGTCTCAGTCGCGACATCGCCAAGTTGGCGCGGTCTGCTGACCCATGGCTCACCGAGCAACACAGCCGCCGTGGGTCGGAACCGACCGAGCAGAAGCGTGCAGCCAACGGCCAACCCCGTCGCGATCGCGACGTTGATCGGCAGGAACCAGCCGGGCATCCCCTTCCACATCTCCACGAACGGGAAGTGCGTGACGTAGATCCCGAGCGACAACACACCCAAGTAGGCCAATGCCCGCTCGACCCGAGCGGGAAGCCGGTAGCTTGCCGCGATGATCGCAATCACCCCGCACGCGCCCACCAAGACGGGGATGACGACCAACAGAACCTGCGCCGTGGTGTTCCACGGGCCCGTCGGAATCCACGCCGCAATGCGCGCCGCTGCGATCTCGGGCGGTTCAACGAGCAGCCAAAGCGGAGCAAATGCGAGTGCGCCCACCCATCCCCACACCCTGAGACGAGGGAGTATCGATGACTCATAGCGCCGATACAGCACACCCCCGGCGACGTAGATGTATATCCACCGCAGCCAGTTGAACTGACCGAGCGAACCGAGCGCGAAGACCAACGGAATCGACGCCACGATGACCCAGGTCCTGTCGCCCCGCAGTCGAGCGACTCCCAGGATCATCAGCGCGATCCACAGCACGTACAGGTACCACATGCGGCCCTCGAGGTGCGGGTTGGTGAAGATGCGGATGAAGTAGGTCGCGACGCCTGAAGCGCTTGTGAACAGCTCAGCCTGCTTACTCGGCCCGTAGATTGCCTCCCAGACGATGTAGGGCACCAACAGTCCGAGCGTGCGGCTGCGAAAGTAACGCTCCGGTCGAAATCCACCTTCCCGGCCCAACACGTATCCGCTCAGGAAGGCGAAGAGCGGCAGCATGAAGCTGAACAGGAACGCCCGGAAGTAGACAGCCCACGTGAAGTAGACAACCCCCGAAGAAGGCGTGAACGAGTAGTACTGTCCGAGCGCGTGGTACGTGACCACGCACAGGATCGCAAACCCTTTCAGCGCGTCGATGCGCGCATCGCGTCTCGATACCGCACCGGGCATTGAGCTACATCCCGGCTGCGTCGGCCTCGGCGAGTATCTCGAGGCCGGCCGAGGTGCCCAGTCGATCCGCGCCCGCATCGAGCATAACCAGCGCCGTGGCGAGGTCGCGGATGCCTCCCGCTGCCTTGATACCGATATCGGGGCCTACCGTGGCACGCATGATTCGGACGTCAGCGGCGCTCGCGCCGCGCGGACCGAAACCCGTAGACGTCTTGACGAAGTCAGCGCCGGCCGTGACCGCGATCTCACTGCCTCGGGCAATCAAGTCGTCGCTGAGATGTCCCGTCTCCAGGATCACCTTCACAAGACAGCGCCCCTCGCCAGCGTCACGAACCGCATCGACGACCGCCCGAACGTCACGTTCCACCAGCGCGTGGTCGCCGTCGAGAAGCGCCGCGAAGTTCATCACCATGTCGACCTCGATGCAGCCCCGACGCACCAGGTCGCGCGCCTCATCGGCCTTGGCGGCCGAGGTGGAGTACCCGAGCGGAAAGCCACATACAGAGCAGACTGCCGTGCCCGAAATCGCGAGCAGCTCCGCTGCCGCATCCACCAGAAACGGCGATACGCACAGCGATGCGAACCCATGGTCGGCGTTCGCGGCGATCCACGCGTGGCCGGCGGCTGGACCCACAGTCGGCTTGAGCAGGGTCTGGTCCATTGCAGCCGCCAGCGTCGCTACGTCGATGTGGCTCACGCGCCCTCCCCATATCCGAACCGACGAATCTGTGATGCATCGCGACGCCAGTCCTTCTTGACCTTCACCTTGAGGTCGAGAAACACGCGGGATCCAAGAAGGCGCTCAAGATCGACTCGCGCGTCGGTGCCGATCGCCCGGATCATCTCTCCGCCCTTGCCGATGAGAATCCCCTTCTGAGAGTCACGTTCGACGAAGATCGTCGCGAATATCCGAGCGAGATCACGCTTGGCCTCGAACTCGAGCTCGTCGATGGACACGCCGACCGCGTGCGGTACTTCGTCGTGTGTCATGCGCAGCACCTTCTCGCGAATGAACTCCGCAATCATTGTCTCCGTTGACTGGTCGGTCGGCATGTCGCGCGGGAACCAGCGCGGCCCTTCCGGCAGGAATCGGATGACTGCCTCGGTGAAGCCGTCGAGGTTGAACCCCGAAACAGCCGAAAGTGCGACCTCATCGTCGAACGGCGCCAGCGCCCGGGCGACCGCGAGTTGGCGAGGCAACTGCTCGCCTTTTGCGATGTCAGCCTTGGTGATCACGAGCAGCTTGCGCGCCGAGGACTTCGCGACGTGAGCGGCGACCCACCGATCGCCCTCTCCCACCGGGCACGTAGCATCGATGAGCATCGCAACGACATCCACGTCCTCGAGCGCCTTGAGTGCAGAGCGGTTGAGCTCTTCGCCAAGCGCGTCGTGGGGCTTGTGCAGCCCAGGGGTGTCGACGATGACCACTTGCGCGTCATCCCGATCCAGCACGGCTCTGAGGCGATGTCGCGTCGTCTGAGGCGTATCGGATGTGATGGCAACCTTGGTACCGACCACCGCATTGGTCAGTGTCGACTTTCCCGCGTTGGGTCGGCCTACCAGCGCAACGAACCCGCTCTTGGTCACATCCGAGGTCATGCGCGAGGAGTCTGACACCTATTTGGTCTCGTCTTGATCGAGGAATCCACGTGCAAAAGCCTCAGGAAGGAGCTCTTCGAGTGTCATGACGAGCACCTCATCAGACGCCCCACCCATGATCACGCGCATATCAGGATTGAACTCGGCCAGCACCTGACGACAGCAACCGCACGGCGTAACTGGCGACTCCGAGTCACCCACCACGGCGATCGCCGTGATGTCGGTGCAGCCAGCAGACACGGCGGCAGCGATCGCGGCACGCTCGGCGCACAGTGTCGCACCGTACGCCGCGTTCTCGATGTTGACTCCCTGGAAGATGTCGCCGTTCGCGTACACGGCCGCACCAACCCGGAACATCGAGTACGGCGCGTACGCCTTCTCCTGCACTTCGCGCGCGAACGCGAGCAGCGCCAGGTCGGGCTGGGTCAGGTTACGCATCGTTGGTCCTTTCGTCGGCCTCTGCCGGCTCAACACTCAGCTGGCGTATGCGGGTTCCCTCGAGTACGTCGACGGTGAATCTCAGTCCCTCTATCACGAGCGCATCGCCGGCTTTGGGAATCCTGCCGGCGATGTCGGCGAACAACCCTCCCACCGAGTCGGCCTCCGTCTCGATGTCCGTTCCGAACACCTCATTGAGATCATCGACCGGCAACCGTGCGTCTACACGATACCGCTCATCACCGACTCGCGTCAGAAGCGGCTCCTCGCGGTCGTACTCATCGGCGATGTCTCCCACGATTTCTTCGAGCAGGTCCTCGAGCGTGACGATGCCCGCGGTACCGCCGTACTCATCGGCGACGATCGCGATGTGGGTCTTGGCCCGCATCTCTCGAAGCAGCTCCTCGACCGGCTTGGTCTCCGGCACGAAGAACGGCTCACGAGCGAGCGGCAGAATCGGCTGCTCGCTGTCGCCGAATCCACACACGCCGAGAAGATCCTTCGCGTAGAGAACGCCGCGTACGTCATCGATGGACCCGTGAAACACAGGTAGGCGGGAGAAACCGGTCTCTCCGACGACTCGGATGGCATCCGCGTGAGTCGCGGTATCGGGAAGCGCCGCTACGTCGGTCCGAGGCACCATGACCTCCCGGGCGATCTTCTCGGCGAAGTCGGAGACCGCTTCGAGCAAGGCTTCCTCGGCTTCTTCGCGCTCGGTCGTGTCGTCATCGTCGACGTGCCGGTACTCCCCGGATGTCGCCCACGGGGACGGCATCTGCTCGCCACCCGCGACGTGGACAAGCCACGACCATGGAGCGCCGAGCAGACGTGCGAGCGGATATAGAAGCGCAGTGGCGGCGGCCGAGACTGCCGCGGACTCCAGCCCGATCCGTTCGGGATTCGCGACGGCGAGTGCACGCGGCAGGGCACCGAACAGCGTGAACACCACCAGCACCATGGCGAGCGCAGCCAGCCCTTCGGCGAGCAGGCCGGGGAAATCCGGCAGCACAGACCCGATATACACGCCGAGAATCGCGGCTCCGGCGCTGGCGACACCGTGAGCGAGGGCGGACGCGGCCCGCACGCGGTGCGGCCGAATCGACATCTGCTCGAGTGCAACGGCTCCCGGCGCCTCCGCCTCGACGAGCCGATGGACACGACCGGTCGGCAGCACCATGACTGCCGTCTCGGTCGCCGAGAGCAGGGCCGACACCGCGCTCATGAGGGCTGTGAGGATGGCTACGACGTAGAGCACGATCTCTCCGATGTCATGTGGCGAACGCCACGGTCGGTCTCACGTGAAGAATAGCTGAAACACGGCCGTCGACAGCAGCAGCCCGAGAAACGCGCCGACGATGACCTGCGGAATCGTGTGGGCCTCGGATTCGACCCGGCTTTGTGCAACGAGACCCGCGATGAACAGCGCAAGGACGAACGCCGATGCGCTGCCGGTTATGAAGCCCAAGGCGGTGGCGGCAGCGACCGCAAGAGCGGTGTGCCCACTCGGCCAACCTCCGCGCATGAACGTTCCCTCTCGCGACGCCGCCTTGAGGACGAGCACGGCCAGACCAACCAGCCCGAGCGCGATCACGGTGAGGCTCGACGGACCCACGCGGACCCAGTTCATTCCCTGCTGCACGAGCATGCGTACCGGGTCAAACAACACCAGATAGGCGACGACAACCGCGTTGAGAGACGCGACGAAGACCGCACCCGCCGCAACATCCTTGGCGGTCTTGGCGAGCGGATCGAGTCGCTCGGTGGCGAGGTCGACGGTGGCCTCGATCGCGGTGTTCACCAGCTCAGTGACCAGCACCATGGTGACCGCGAAGAAGATGGCGACAAGGCTCAGTCCACCGATGCGAAGAACAAGGCACGCCGCCAGCACGGCAGTTGCGGCGACGACGTGCAGGCGCATGTTGCGCTGCGTCCGCAACGCGTAAACGATGCCCTCGATCGCGTAGTTGAAGCTCCACAGCAGCGATCGGCTGCGTACCATGAATCGGCCTTCAGCTCGCCGCTGACCAGGCCAGTAGCAGCGCTCGCTCTCGCTCCTGCATGACCTCGGCGTCGCCGTCATCTTCATGGTCGTAGCCCAAGAGATGCAGCACACCGTGGACGAGGAGCAGGTTGAGCTCCTCCTCGACCGTGTGCCCGTACTCCGCGGCCTGATTCTCGGCGACCTCGGGCGCGATGATCACGTCGCCCAGAACGATAGGCTCGTCCGGCTCGAAGACGGCGCATAGGTCGTCGCACGGGAACGAGAGCACATCCGTGGGTCCCTGCTTGCCGCGATGAGCCGTATTGAGCTCCGTCATCTCAGCAAGGTCAACGAGTGCGATCGATAGCTCGATGAGTTGAGGTGCATCCTCGCGCTCGAGCACGAAGGCGGAAAGACGCTCGAACGCGCTGACGTCCAGCGGCTCAGGCTCCCGATGGCTGGTGATTCTGATCTGCACCGATGACCCCCGTCCCCCCGTGATCCGCCTTGGGATATTCTACGCGACCGTGATACATGCTCACGAGCATGCGCGAGTACGTCTTGATGATGCGCTCAAGATCGCTGGGACGCAGCCCCGCCTCGTCGAGCTGCCCGTCCGCGACCTTGTCATCGACGATGGCTCGCACCGTAGACTCGACCTGCTCGGGAACGGGCACCTTGATGGCGCGCACCGCCGCCTCGCATGAGTCCGCAAGCATGACGAGCGCGGCCTCGCGCGACTGCGGCTTCTCGCCCTGGTAGCGGAAGTCGGCCTCGTAGACGGCTGCGTCAGTGGCTGCCGCCTTGTGATAGAAGTAGCTCACGAGCGCCGTCCCGTGGTGCTGGCGGATGATCGCCTGGATGCGCTCAGGGAGCCGATACTCCTTGCCAAGCGCCATTCCATCACGTACATGAGCCGTGATGATGAGCGCCGAGAGGCTCGGCTTGGCCTCGTCGTGCGGATTCTCACAATTGGACTGGTTCTCAAAGAAGTAGATGGGCCGCCGTATCTTCCCAACATCGTGGAAGTACGCACCGACCCGGGCGATGAGCGCATCAGCGCCGATCTCCTCGGCGCCGGCCTCGGCCAGATTGGCCGCAGCGACCGAGTGGGCGTAGGTGCCGGGTGCGCGGCTCATGAGCTCGCGCATCAGTGGATGCTCCGGGCTTGCAGCACGCATCAGCTTGATGTCCTCTGCCAGACCGAGTCCATCGCGGATGAAGGGGATCAGCACCAGAGCGGAGACCGTAGCCGTCGCCGCACCGACCGCACCCCACATCGCCGAGACGAGCGCGTCGTCAAGCGACGTACCGTCGAGCATGTCACCGAGAAGCGCCGCTCCCCCGCCGATGAGCACGATTCCCACGGCACTCATCGCGAGCAACCCGAAGATGAGCGCTTTGCCCTTGAAGACTTGCGTCTTGAGGCGAGCGGGAACCAGGCCCAGCGCCCGAGACGTGATCTCGTTGTAGCGGTTCACCGTCCGCATTTAGGACTTCCCGGCTTCGGCGCCGGCGAGCCTCTCTTCATGCTCGCTGTAGGCCGTGACAATGCGCTGAACGAGCTTGTGGCGCACGACATCCTTGCCGGTCAGGTCGCAGAACTCGATGTCGGTGACTCCGTGCAGGATGTCGCGGACCTGGCGCAACCCGGACGCGCCCTTGGGCAGGTCGATCTGCGTGACATCGCCGGTAATCACGAACCGCGAACCGAAGCCCAAACGCGTAAGCACCATCTTCATCTGTTCCGGACTGGTGTTCTGCGCTTCGTCGAGGATGACGAACGAGTCATTGAGTGTGCGCCCCCTCATGTACGCCAGCGGCGCGATTTCAATGGTGCCTCGATCGAGCAAGGACGCCGACTTCTCCGCATCCATCATGTCGTAGAGCGCGTCGTAGAGCGGTCGCAGGTAGGGATCGACCTTCTCGGTCAGGGTGCCCGGGAGGAAACCGAGCGACTCGCCGGCCTCGACGGCCGGACGCGTGAGGATAATGCGACCGACCTCTTTGCGCTTGAGCGCCTCGACCGCCATGGCCATCGCCAGGTAGGTCTTGCCGGTGCCGGCGGGACCGATACCAAACGTCACCGTGTTGGCGCGAATCGCGTCCACATACCGTTTCTGACCTGCGGTTTTTGGGCGAATGGCGCGTCCCTTGTGCGTGAGTATGACGTCGCCATGAAGGGCGGTAGGGCTCACGTCGCTGTGACGCATCAGCTCAATGGAGCGCTCTAGCGAGTCGGGCGTGAGATGCTCACCGCGCTCGACGAGCTGAATCATCTCGGCGAACAGCGATGAGACGGTTTGCGAGTCGTGCCCGCCGCCCGAAATGGTGATTTGATTGCCGCGAACGGCGATGTCGGACTCGAACTGGTCCTCGATGAGTCGCAGGAGCCCGTCGCCTTGACCGAGCAGCCTCGTCATGTCGACTTCAGGCGGGACGACGAGGCGGATCTGGGTGGATTCCACGATGGTCGGTTGCACCTCGGTTCATGAACGGCATCAGAGGCGCCCGTGAGCGCGTATTCAGACCACTGCAAACAGTCTACCACCGTGCACGGCGCAGGACTCCGTACGGATTCGCGTCAGAACGCGATCATCTCAGGCGAGAGAATCACGCTGATCTCATCGCCGACTGCGACGCCTGGGGCAGGCACCTGAAGGCGCAGGTACTCTCGGGTTGTGCCCACTGCAGTGGCGCCATCCGTGCGCTCGACGAGCACTTCGACGGAGTGGCCCATGAGCGACTCCGCATGCCGCGCGCGCAGGCCCTCACCTACGGCTCGCAGCTCCGCAGCGCGGCGTGACCTAACTGTCGGCTCAACCTGCACCATCGACGCAGCAGGAGTACCCGCACGAGCGCTGTAGGGGAAGACGTGGAGCTTCGAGAAGCCGATCCGCTCCACGAACTCGATGGTGCACGCATGGTCCGCTTCGGTCTCACCTGGCAAGCCGGCGATGAGGTCGGTGGTCACAGCCAATCCGGGAAGACGCCGTCGGGCCGATTCGATCCGCTCACGGTAGACACCGGAATCGTACGAGCGGCCCATCGCGGCTAGAACGAGATCGCTCCCGCTCTGGAGCGGCACGTGGAGATGCGAACACACCGCGTCTGTTGCCGCGAGCACGTCGAGGACCTCGTCGGAGAGATCCGGTGGCTCGATGGATGAGATCCGGACACGTGAGATGCCCGTCCGTGCCACGGCCGCCACGACCTGTGCAAGGTGTGCGCCGGATGTCGCGTCGTCATAACGCCCGATGTTGATCCCCGTGAGCACGATCTCGCGTGTGCCCGATTCGACCATACTCGTCGCCTGGCGGAGTATCTCATCGAGCGCCACGGCGCGCGGCACGCCCCGGGCGTACGGCACGATGCAGTACGCGCAGAAGTTGTCGCAACCGTCCTCGATCTTGATCATCGAACGCGTGCGAAACGCGGTTCGCTGGGCGGTGTCCCGTGCGGCTGCGTCCGTCGCAAAGGTGCGGCCGGGAGGCACGGTGGTACGGATGCGCTGTGCTACCCGTGACTTGTCCGGCTCGACGACGACGCGCTCGCCAAGTGCCGAGAGACTCGACGCGTCCACCGAAGCGAGGCATCCGGTCACTACCACGACAGGCCCGCCGGCGGCCCGAAGCGCTTGGCGCACGGCCTTGCGCGCCTTGGAGTCGGCTTCGCCCGTCACGGTGCACGTGTTGACCACGACCACGTCCGCTTCATCCGGCTCAACGAGGACGCACCCGTCTTCAAGGAGTGCTGCGGCAAGACCCTCGCTCTCGACCCGGTTCACCTTGCACCCGAGCGTACGAATCGAGACCGCGATTCCGCCCTGGGGACCGTTCACCTCACGTTTCCGAGTCCGCCGAGCTCGTGCGTGACGATCGCCACCGCAACCGTTGCTGCAGTCGCCACACGGAGCACGGTGGGTCCGAGCGTGAAGATCCGCGCACCACCCGCAACGAGTCTGTCGACCTCCTCGGCGGCGAAGCCCCCCTCCGGTCCGACAACGACGCACACCCTGGCGTCAGCGGGTAGCGAATCGAACGAGGCCAGGGCCTCTCGGGCACCCTGCGCCGTGGATCCGGCGTCTTCCCACGCCACGAGAACGGCGTCGTACCCGGCGAACAGGTCGCCGGCGCCGCCAAGGCTCAGTGGGTCGAGGACCGTCGGAATCGTGGTGCGCTTGGACTGCTTCGCTGCCGCCAGCGCGATGCGCCGCCAGCGTTCACCCCGGTCGGCACGCTTCTCAGCGTCGTACTTGACGACACTTCGAGCTGTGAGAACCGGAACGACCACCTCAACACCCAGCTCACAGACGGCTTCGACGATCTCGTCGTTCTTGGATCCCTTGGACACCCCGAAGACGAGCGTGACCCGCGGCGTGCGCACTTCGGGGTCCGGCTGGGCCTCGCCGACCACCACGCCCAGGACCTCGCCGCCCAACGCCGAGTCAACGCGCACTCGCAGCACGCTACCCGCTGGATCGACAACGTCGATCTCCTCGCCAACCCGCACGCGCAAGACGTCGACGGCATGATGCCTGTCGGACTCTGAGAGTGGTATGCGAACGACGCCACCGTCGGAGACGGCGGGGACCGCTTCGATGAGGAAGAATCGGTGTCTCGACATCGTTGCCTACCCGTGCAGCCAGTCCTTGAGCTTCTGAACCGGGCTCTTGTACTCGGCCGTCTGCTCTCCCGACTCCTTCGCGAACTCCTCGAGAAGCTCGCGCTGACGCTTCGTGAGTTTGCGCGGGATCTCCACCCCTATGTGTACAAACAGGTCACCGCGGTCTGAACGATTGAGTCGCGGCATGCCGAGACCCTTCACACGAACCACGTCGGCGTTCTGGGATCCGGCGGGCACCTTGACGGTGTTTTCCTCGAGAATCCCATGAACCGCGAGATCGACCCCGAGCGCTGCCTGGGCGATGGTGACCGAAGCACGACAATGCAGATCATCGCCATCACGGTGCAGATACTCGTCCTCGGCGACTCGCACTCCGATAAGCAGGTCGCCTGCTGCAGCGCCGCGGATACCCGCCTCGCCCATCCCGCGCAGGCGAATCTGCTGTCCATCCCGAATGCCGGCGGGCACGTTGACCATCACGTGCTGGCGATCGGGCACGCGGCCCGAACCCTGGCACTCCTCACACGGATTCTCGACGACGTGTCCGGTCGCGCCGCAACGCTCGCAGGGAACGACCGTCTGCATGGTGCCCAGGAACGTCTTTCGCTGCTCACGTCGCTGGCCCATACCACCGCAGTCCGGACAGGTGGTGACACCACTGTCATCAGCCGAACCACTGCCGCCACACACATCGCATGAGGCAAGCCGATCGAGCACGACTTCCTTCTCGACCCCTGTGGCCGCCTCGACGAGGGTGACGACTATCTGCATGGCCATGTCGCGGCCCTCAAGTCGCGTGGTGCCGCCTCTGACGCCACCGAAGAAGGCGCTGAACAGATCTTCCATGTTCAGCCCGCCGCCACCGAACAGGTCGCCGAAGTCCGCGTACTGGTATCCACCCGGACCGCCACCGGCCGGCCCACCTACGCGACCGAAACGGTCGTACTGCTCCCGTTTGCCGGTATCGGAGAGCACGTCGTAGGCCTCATTGACCTCTTTGAACCGATCCTCGGCATCGGGCGCACTGTTGACGTCGGGGTGGAGCTCCCGGGCCTTGCGGCGAAACGCCTTCTTGATCTCCTCAGGGGTGGCCGTCTTCTCCACGCCGAGAAGCTCGTAGTAGTTCTGAGTACCTGCTGGCACGCGAAGTCCTTTCGGTGGATCGATACTGTCTAGCCGAGTGCGTCGGTCAGGTCGTCTGAAACCGCGCGCACCGCGCTCATGGCCTGTTGGTAGTTCATTCTGGTCGGGCCGATGACCCCGACGACACCATCGGCGTCTCCCGCTCCGTAGTTCATGGCAACAATCGACACCTGTCCGAGCTCGGCTCTGCGGTTCTCGTGGCCGATACGAACGGTGATCTCGCGCGTCCCAAGGGCGTCTGAGAGCGCCTCAAGGACCGCTATCCCGTCCTCGAGGAACTCGATGAGCGGGCGGGCACGATCCGCGTCGTGAAACTCGGGCTGCGCCAGCAGGGCGGGCACTCCAACGTGGAAGAAGCGGTCGCGATCGGCCTCATCCAACGCGTCGAGAATCTCGTCGATCACGAGGGTAACGAGCCCGTCATGCCCCGTACTCCCTACCGAGATAGCGTCGCGCAGCGTTCGGATGTCTGCGGCGTGCTTGCCGTCGAGCGCAGCGTTCATGGCGCGCTCGATCTCTGCAAGCCGCTCGGGGGCCGTGTTCTCGGCGAGCTCGATGGTTCGGTTCACGACCTGGCCCGAGGCGGTGATGAGCACGAACACCGCCCTGCGTGCCGAAAGCGCAAGTAGGTCGATGCGGCGCAGCCGAGCGAGCGACACGCTCGGCGCCGAGACGACCGCGAGGCAGTTGGTGAGTTGCGTCAGCGCGACGCTCGTCTCGCGCATGAGATCGTCGACTTCAGACGCGTTCGCGAAGCGCGCTGCCGAACGGGGGTCTTCGTTGCGAGCGGGGCCGCCGCGCTCGATCAAGTCGTCAACGAAGCTGCGGTAACCGGTGTCGGTGGGCATGCGCCCTGCCGAGACGTGCGGTTGCCGAACGAAGCCCGTCTCCTCAAGGATCGAGAGCTCGTTGCGCACGGTCGCGGGCGAACACCCCAACTCGTATCGAGCGACCAGCGTCTTGCTGCCGACGGGTGTGGCGCTCGCTATGTACTCCTCGACGAGCGCCGAAAGCACCCGTCGTCTGCGGTCGTTGAGCACGCTGCTCCCTTGCGAAACTACTCAGAACCCACTGATTGGCAGTCAAGTATAGCGAGTGCCAGCGACACGCGCGACGCGGGAGATGTCACTCGCCAGCAAGCCACACACGGGAGAAGACCTGATTGCCGAGCAGCCAGCCGCGTTGCGTCGTACGCCAGTGAGGGCCCGGGCGGGAGCTGTCATCGTTAACGAGCTCGACGAGTCCGTCGTCGGCCAACGCAGTGAGCACCCCGGCCAGGCCAGCCGCCTCGACCTGCTCGGCGGGAACGCCTCTGACCAGGCGCAGACCGAGCATCACGTCTTCGCGGGCAACCTGTGCCGCGGTCAGGGTCTCCACCGAGTCTCCTTGGCCAACAAGCCATTCCTCGGTGTTGTTCGCGTTGGCGTATCGAACTCGGGCCACGTCCGTCGCGCCGAAGTCCAGAAGACCCACCGTGCGCGCCGTCTCCACGTCGAGCATGCCGTGAGCTGCCGGGCCGATGCCTGCATACGTCCTGCCAGTCCAGTACGCCAGGTTGTGCCTCGATCGGTGCTCATCATCCTCGGCGTAGTTCGCAACCTCGTAGCGAGACAGACCCAGATAGCCCAGTGCCGACTCAGCCATGACCATCATCTCGGCTGCCATGTCTGGATCCGGCTCGTCGAGCAGGCCGGTATCGATCGCGACGGCAAGCGGAGTCCCCTCCTCAACGGAGAGCGGATAGATCGACGCATGGCCGGCGCCCGTCTGGAGAGCGCGTGCAAGGGATTCCGACCATGACGTGACGCTCTGCCCCGGCACGCCGCAGATGAGGTCCACAGACAGATCAAGCCCCGCATCCTGCACCGCTCGGCACGCGTCCCACGCAGCCTGCGTGTCGTGGCGCCTGCCGAGCACCCGAAGCACGCTGTCGTCAAACGATTGGGCCCCGACGCTGATTCTGGTCACACCTGCAGCCGCGAACACCCCGACCGATTCAGCGTCAAGCGAGTCCGGGTTGGCTTCAACGGTGATCTCCGCCCCTGATCGAACGCTGATGTGCTCGCGCATGTACGCAAGAACGCGCGTGACCTGCTCGGGATAGCGCGACGGCGTGCCGCCACCGAAATAGACCGTGTCGACCACCCCGTCAAGGCTCGCCAACGACCAGCGACGAAGCTGCGAGCGGATGCCGCTGAACACGCCCCGGACGACGTCCTCGGACGGTCTGGCAACACTGGCGAAATCGCAGTATGAGCACTTCGAGGCGCAGAACGGGATGTGGATGTAGAAGTGCGCGGGTAGCGTGGGGCCATCGATATCGCTATACAGTGGGTCGGTCACGATCGCGCCCCGTCACTCATCGAAGGAACGCGCGGGTCGATCTGAGGGCATGCGCGCCGCAGAAACGCCTCGTACTCATCGAGCATTGCGTCGAGCTCGGCGACACTGCCGCATTCGAATCCCCGCGCCCGGGCGTACGTTGCGCCGGGCATGTCAACCAGGTACCAGGCAACGTGCTTTCGCATCCGATTGAATGCTCCCTCACCGCCGAAAGCCACGAGCGCATGCCCGTGCTCCCGTGCCACAGCGATGCGTTCGAACGGCGTCGGCCGGGCCACAGGTTCATGCCCTGCCAGCAGCGACGCGGCCTCGCGGAAGATCCACGGGTTGCCCTGCGCACCGCGGGCGACCATGACGCCGTCGGCGCCAGTGTCTTCCATCATGGCCACAACATCCTCGGCCGTCAGCACGTCGCCGCTGCCGATGACCGGCACCGGCACCGCCTGCTTGACCGCCGAGATGACCGACCAGTCAGCGCGACCCCGGTAGAACTGCCCGCGAGTGCGACCGTGCACGGCGACCGCCGACACACCGGCGTCCACAAGCGCCTGCGCGAACTCGACCGCATTGATGCTGTCCGAGTCCCACCCCGAGCGGAACTTGGCGGTGACCGGGATGTCTCCGACAGCTCCAACGACCGAGCGCACGATCTCGGCTGCAAGCGGTGGGTCTTTCATGAGC
>JAAXWY010000001.1:0-6856 GCA_013334745.1 Coriobacteriia bacterium | reverse complement strand
GCCCTTCGCGATGACCTTGGTCACCGGGCACCCCATGTTGATGTCGATCAGCGCCACGTCGCCGCCGTACCACGACACGATGTTGGCGGCCTGAGCGGCCATCATCTCCGGCTCAGCACCGAAGATCTGCACCGCGCATGGCGTCTCATCCGGATCGAACGTCAGCATCGCCCGGGCGACACGGGAGTCCGGGTTGTAGTGCAACCCCTTCGCGCTGATCATCTCGGTGTACGTGAGCCCTGCACCCATCCGCTTGCAGATTCTGCGAAAGGGCGCCTCGGTGACACCAGCCATCGGCGCGAGCAGCACCGGGTTCTCGGCGAGGATGGCGTTGACCTGCTTCATCGCGGTTGGCGGCGCGAGCGCGCCTATTCGTCGACCTTCAGGATAGCCATGAAAGCCTCTTGAGGAACCTCGACAGAGCCGATGTTCTTCATCCGCTTCTTGCCCTTCTTCTGCTTCTCAAGCAGCTTGCGCTTCCGCGATATGTCACCGCCGTAGCACTTCGCGATGACGTCCTTGCGCATAGCGCGCACGGTCTCTCGAGCCAGGATCTTGGCTCCAATCGCAGCCTGGATGGGCACCTCGAACATCTGGCGCGGAATGATCGTCTTGAGCTTCTCGGTCAGCATCTTGCCGCGGTCGTAGGCCTTGTCCTTGTGCACGATGAACGACAGGGCGTCGACGGGCTTGCCGGCAAGCAGGATGTCGAGCTTAACCATGTTGCCCGGACGATAGCCGATGGGTTCGTAGTCGAGGGATGCATAGCCCTTTGTGCGGCTCTTGAGCTGGTCGAAGAAGTCCATGATCAGCTCGGACAGCGGCATCTCGTAGTGCAACTCAACCGTCGTCTTGGAGAGGTACTGCATGTCGATGAAGGTGGCGCGTCGTGAGATGGAGAGGTCCATGACTGCGCCCACGTAATCCGGCGGAACGATGACCGTCGTCTTGAGGAACGGCTCCTCCACGCGATCGAGCTTCGATGGCTCGGGCATGTCTTGCGGTGAGTGGATGACTATTTCACTGCCGTTAGTGAGGTACGCGTGGTACTCGACCGAGGGTGCGGTTGCGAGGAGATCGAGGTCGAATTCGCGCTCGAGCCGCTCCTTTATGACTTCCATATGCAGCAACCCTAGGAAGCCGACACGGAACCCGAACCCCAACGCGTGACTCGACTCGGGCTCGTAGATGAGCGCGGGATCGTTGAGTGTCAGCTTGTCGAGAGCATCGCGAAGCTCCGGATACTGGTCACCGTCGATGGGAAACAGCCCGGTGAAGACCATCGGCTTGACTTCGCGGTAGCCGGGCAGCTGCTCGGTAGCGCCGCCCCTTGCCAGCGTCACGGTGTCGCCGACCTTGACCAGAGCCGGGTCCTTCAGGCCGGTGATGAGGTAGCCGACCTCTCCGACCGTGAGCTCGTCGACCGGCACGTTTGCCGGCCGCCGTACTCCGACCTCCTCGACGTCGGTGACGACGTCTGTGGCCATGAGTCGGACCTTGAGCCCCTTGCTCACGGATCCATCGAACACGCGCACGAGGGCGACCACTCCGCGATACGCGTCGAAGTAGCTGTCGAAGATGAGTGCCGTCAGCGGAGCGTCAGCATGGCCTACAGGTGCGGGCACGTGTCGGACAACCGCTTCAAGTGCGTCACGCACACCTTCGCCCGTCTTGCCGGATGCCAGCACGGCTTCATCGGCAGGCACCGCGAGGCCCTCTTCGATCTCGTGGCGCACTCGCTCGGGATCGGCGGCAGGAAGGTCGATCTTGTTGATGAGCGGGATTATCTCCAGGTGCGCATTCATCGCCATGAGCGCGTTAGCGACAGTCTGGGCTTCGACGCCCTGAGTTGCGTCGACGACGAGGATGACTCCCTCGCACGCCTCTAGCGAGCGGCTCACCTCGTAGGTGAAGTCGACGTGCCCGGGGGTGTCGATAAGGTTGAGCTGGTAGGTCTGACCGTCGTCGGCGTCGTACATGACCCGGACGGCCTGTGCCTTGATCGTGATGCCGCGCTCACGCTCGATATCCATCGAGTCGAGGACCTGCTCCATCATGTCGCGGGACTCGACCGTGTGGGTCAACTCGAGGATGCGATCAGCCAGAGTCGACTTGCCGTGGTCGATGTGCGCGATGATAGAGAAGTTGCGGATGTGGGAGGCTTCAGTCATAGCGGTTGAGTGTAGCAAGCGCGAGGGCTCTTGGGGAGATATCGCATACGAAGAGCCGATTGGCGACGCCCGACGGCGTGTGCTAGACTCTCGTGGTTCATCGCACCCCACTGCGACGGGCACCATCGCTAGTCGTTAACGGAGGAAGACCCACGTGGCAAACATTAAGAGCCAGAAGAAGCGCGTCCTGACCAACGAGAAGGCGCACCAGCGTAATCGCGCTGTGAAGTCCGAACTCAAGACCGCGATTAAGAAGGTTCACGCCGCGGTTGAGGCCGGAGACGCTGACGCCGCCAAGGCCGCAGCACTCACCGCGTCGCGCCTGCTCGACAAGGCCGCCAGCAAGGGCGTCATTCACGCCTCGCAGGCAGCCAACCGCAAGTCCGGCATCATGAAGGCTGCCAACGGCGTCGCTGCCTAGCTGCACACCTTCACAATCCAGCATTCGAAAACGAGTCGGGCATCCCGGCTCGTTTTCATTTGTGCCTCGGACTCGCAGGCGGCCCTGAGCGCGCCAACCAACTCATCGGACGAGTAGTTCTTGGCCTGCCGCGGCAGGTTGCGCACCTGCCAGTCCGGTCGCCCTAAGGCCGCCGCGATAGAAGCAGTGCTCCCCTCGCCACGATCGAGAAGCGCACGAGCAGCGATCAGGTCACGGATCTGGCGAAGGGCCATGGCGTGAATCCCATATACGGACTCGCCATCTCCAACCAGCCGGTCCAGCAACCGCAAAGCGCGAGCGGCATCCCTATCACCGAGCGCAGCACCGAGTTCGAACACCGATGTGGCAGCCGTGGTCGCCGTGATCTGCTCGATGTCGCTCGCAGACACCTCTTTTCGATTGCCGACGAAGGCGACGGCCTTATCCACCTCTGCGGACAGACGCCACAAATCCTGCCCGACCGAGCGGACCAGGAGCTCTGCGCCGTCTCGTGTGATGGTTCGACCGCGCTTGCTGAACATGCTCTGGACTTCGGCGGGTAGCTCAGAGGCTTTGGGTGCGGTCTTGACCACGAGTGAACCGGACTTCTCGGCGGCCTTGTACAAACGAGTGTTCTTTGCCAGCTTCTTGGCGGCGAGAGCGAGGATGGTCGACTCGGCGGGGCTTTGCACGTACGTAACCAGCGCTTCAGCGTCATCCTTGTTGAGCTTCTCAACGTTCCGTACCACAACCAAACGGCGCTCCGATGCGAACGGGAGCGTATTGCAGGCGGCGACGATGTCGTCACCGCTCGCGTTCTCACCGTCGAACATCTCTGAGTTGAAATCGAGATCGGCCAGCTTGCCGACATCCCGCTTGAGCTTGTACAACTCCCTGTCGAGGAGGAGCTCTTGTTCGCTGATGAACAGATACACCGGCCGATAGTCTTTGAGTTCGTTTGCCACGGGGCGGGACTCCGGTCGTCGGGGGTGCATACGGCGCATTACAGACGTCAATCAGTTTCGCACAGAGCGGGTCGATTGGGGCACCGATGACGCGGCGGAAGAGATGCGCCGCGCCGTTCGCACGCCGGCCGTCCGCGGTCACCGAGAATGTGCCATCGTCCGCGATGTGGAGAGTGACGTCGCCTGACTCGTCGGTGCGAATGATGCGCGCGTGGGCCGCCTGCAGCAGGCTGAGCATCTCCGGCGTTGGGTGACCGAATCGGTTTCCCGCACCAACGCTGATCAGCGCCACAAGCGGCGACATGATGCGCAGGCTCTCCGGACTTGCGGCTCCCCTGCTGCCATGGTGACCCACCTTCAGCACATCCACATCGCCGATGGCCGCCGAACCCACCAGCGTATCGAGCACGTCAGACTCTGCATCGCCCGTGAGCACACACTCGAAGGTTCCGCGTCGCACGAGCAGCACCACGCTAGCCGAGTTCTCGGCGGGGTCGTCCACTGAATCCATGGGCCACAGCACACGGACAGTGGTCGCACCGAGCACAAGCTCGCGACCTGCTCGAAGCGTCGAGACATCATCCTCGCCGACGAGTTCGGCGGCGGCCATCGAGAAGTCAGAAGGTGCATCGAGTGCGCCTTCCGGAGCGAACACCGCCCCGACATCGACGACGCCCGCAAGACCGCCCATCCCGCCGTAATGATCTGCATGAAGGTGCGTGACCACCAGCGCGTCCAACCGGCGCACGCCGGCGCGCGCGATCCCCTCCCTCATCGCCCCGGAGGAAGGACCCGCGTCCACCAGGAGCGACCTGCCGCCGTCTCTCAGAAGGATCGCGTCGCCCTGACCGACGTCGAGCATCGTGATGCTCAAACCTCGAGGCGCGGGTGGGCCGATCGCCAAGCCGACGCAAGCGACCCCGATGCAGGCGGCTGCGACCCGTGCCCTGAATCGTGTCGGCGAGGGCCAGATCGCCCAGACGAGAGCTGCAGCGCACAGACAAGCGGCCGAGGCGGTCCACGGCATTGCGGTGGCAACGGCAGCGAACGGTAATGATGCCAATCTGTGCGCCACCCAAACCGAGAGATGGGCAGGCAGCGACGCAAGCTTCAGGAGGGCCGCACCGAGGGCGCCTGACAGCGCACTTCCCGCGAGAGCCAGGAGTCCACCCACCAAGGCTCCCGAGACCAAGGGGCCGACGATAACGTTCGCCAAAGGCGACACGAGAGAGAGCATGCCGAACACCCCGACCGTGATCGGAGCGGTCGCAAGGGTGGCCGCGAGGGTCAAAGCGACGGGTGCGGCAAGCCACTCAAGCCGTCGACCGGTGACCACGCACGCCCACTCCTCAACCAGTCTCCCGAGGAAGACGAGACCCGCGACGGCAGCCACTGAGAGCTGGAAGCCAAGGTCGAATGCGGCGCTCGGTGCGGTCAGCAGTATCCCGCCTGCAGCGACCGCAAGCACCGAGCCTCCATCAGTGCGCCTGCCCACCGCCCATGCAGTGGCCGCAGACACCGCCATCACCCACGCACGCACCGCTGACGGCTGCACCCCCGAGAGCACCACGTATGCCCCGACCACCAGCGCGACGCCAAGACCACGCGGGACGCGACCCAACCCGGCCATCCCGAGCAACCACCCCGCCACAGCTGCTACGACAACCAAGTGGCTGCCTGACACGGCAACCACGTGGGTCAACCCGGTCGTCCGGAAGTCCGTATCGGCCTCAGTCCCAGCGAGACGTCTCCGATCTCCCAGCACGACGCCTGCGAGCAGTGCACCGCCTGCTCCCGGCACCTCTCCCAGCTTACGGGACGCCCAGAGTCGCAGTGGGCCCAGCGCGCCGCGGATAGTCGGCGCCCACGTCACCTCTCGCAGTGCACGAGCTCGGACGTATCCGACCGCACAATCCCGAGACAGGCGTGCGCCGCGTGCGTCTACAGGCGCGGCCTTGAAGTGGCCGTATGCACTCACTGAGGATCCCAGGGGCGGCACCGCGCCTTCCGGCCACTGCATGACCACACGGGCACCTCGTGCGGCGCCGGTGAGCAGCCGACACTCAGAACTGGAGCCGAAGTCGGAGACGGACTCGTCTCCGAGAACCTCGACTTGGAACTGAGTAGGCGCTGAAGCCGAAAGCATGGCTGCCCCACGCGCCCAGACGCCCCACTGCAGCCAACCCAGGGTCGCTCCTGCGAACAAGGCAAGTACGCACACGACCGCAACCAAGCGCCCAGTGCGTACCAGCATGGCCACAACCGGAACCAGCAGGGCGGCACACAACACCACCCATTCCACAGGCAGTGGGCGTCCGCAGTAGGCCTCCCACTGCAACCACTGGCCCACCCAGATTCCGCCCCACAGCGTCAGCGCCACCCACACGAGAGGCGATATCGAGGGCCGAAACGGCCGAATCTTCGCGTCCTCAGTGCACACGGATCAGCGGCGCCAGATCGGCAAGCTTCTTGGGCCCGATACCGGCAACCCTACCCAAGTCCTCGACTGAACTGAACGGCCCGTTGGTCTCCCGCTCGGCCACGATCTTCGTGGCGGTGGCCGGCCCGACGCCGGGTAGCCCGTCCAACTGCTCTGCGGTCGCACTATTGATATCAAGCATCGACCCCGCCGGCGTGGGTGCGGCGCCCCCGGCCGTCGATGCTGCGCCGGAGCCCTGCGCGTACTCGTCGGCGGTGGGGACTAGGATCTGCTCCCCGTCTTGGATGACCCGGGCCAGGTTGACCGCCTCCGGAGCGGCATTCCCGAGAAGCCCGCCGGCGGCATCGACCGCAGCCTGAACCCGGTCACCCGCCTGCAGTGAGTACAGCCCTGGACGCCTGACCGCACCGGCGATGTGTACCCACGCGGCAACTGGCTCACTCGTCTGAATGGATGACGTGGCCGTCGCGCTGCTCGACGGCCCTTCAGAGGACAGGATAGCCGTCGATGCATCGGTGTCGGCGCGTGCTGGCATCCAGCGAGCCAGCGCCAACCCCACTCCAAGTGCAAGCACCAGACCGCAAGCCAGAACCACACGCCCGGACACTCCCGAGATCCCTGCACGGCGTGCGAGTTCCTCGACACCACCTTCAAGCCGTTTCAACACAGCAGCGCCCCCTCCCGCGAACAACGGAGGGGGCGCCGTCGAATCTCCAGGTCGATGGCGGGCCGCGCCTTCAGACGACCCGCAAGTCCACAATCTCGGGGTTCACGAACAGGAACGGCCCCCAGGCGCCGGTGCGCAGCACCAACCGCATGCTGGGCAGCCGAACGTGCTCGGCGAGGTAGACCGCACCCA